>JAIRXZ010000025.1 GCA_031267995.1 Odoribacteraceae bacterium
GCGCTATGTGGGCGTGCGTGACGGGGAGGGGGTGGGACGGTGGACGGGAAGGGAGACGGCAACGGGCAGCTGTGGAATTTTTCCCGTCGGGTTGTGGAGTTTTTCCACGAGTAGCGATGGCGATGGGGGAAAAAGATACTCCCCCCGCTGAGGAGGCAGGGGGAGTATTCATTAGCGGGAGCGTCCGGTCAATACATATAATCCCAAGCGGGCAAGGCCACCGGCTTTTGGTCGAGGCTTTTGATAGCTTTTTCGCCGAGATAGCGTCGGTGGATGACCAGTCGGAAGATATACTCGTCAAACCAATCATCTGTGAGGGTGAGATATCCCCCGTTGATTGTCGTCCCCCAGCTATTTTCGAGTTGCCACTTCAGGGGGGCGCCGTTTTCGTCGGTATCCACGCCGATGAGCGACATGGCGTGCGCGGATCCGCTTTGCCGGGTGAGGATACGCGCCTTCTTATCCATGTCGAAGTCGACGCCGAAGAGGGCATTAAAATCATACGCCCCCGGATCAAGCACGCCGTTGACACGGTCAAACGCCTTGCCCACGTCGCTGGAAGTATACATCGCCTCGTTGTTTTTGATGGAGGCGATGGCGGCCTTTTTAATCTCCTCGTTGGGCAGATTCAGGTACGTCCAGTTGACGCCCTCGATAGTATTCCGGTAGTTTTCGATCTCGTACACCTTATAATAGTCGCGCGTGGGATCGTTCATGATCATGATATAATTTGCCGGGCTATAATCATCGGGTGTAATCTCCTCGTAGAAGCGGCGCGGGGTGCAGTTGGCGATCTCCCGGATCTCCCCGCTTCTGGTTTTGTACCGCCACGTGAAAGTCGCGGGCGGTTCGCCGAGGCAGAGGGCGAGCACGCGGTAAACATCCTTCAGCGTGGCGAGCTTCTCGGCCTGGAGGCCGCTCTTTTTCTTCGCGGCGGCCAGCTCCCGGAGGGCATACCCCCCCTTGCGCAGCCGCTCGTTGACGAGCGAGAGGAGGCCGGAAGTATTGTCGGAGTGCGCCGTCTCCGGCATCACCGACTGCGGCACGACGCCGTACTTCTCCCCCAGGTTATAGTAGAGATTCCACACGCCGCCGTCATTCACGGGATGCTCGAAGAAGAACGTCACCGCGCGATCGTCCATGGGTCGCCCGGCGGTGGCGATAATATTTTCGAGGAACAGGTTAGACTTCTCAAAAATATCCCAGAAGTAAAGGAAATTGTGCGAGAAATCGAACTCGCTCAGCTCGTACGCCGCCATGATGCCGGGGCGGAGCACGTTCATGGAGGTAAACATCCAGCAGCGTCCCGAACTTTTCTGGTCGGTGATCCCCCGGACGCTCACGCGGTACTTAAAATAGTGATCTACTTTCCCCTGCCGTTCTCGGTTGATGGCATTTTCCCGGATGTTTTTGTCATTGGTCAGGATGTTTTGGATCGCCCTCGTGGCGGGATCCTTGACGAAACTTGCCTTGATCTCGGACAGCTCCTTGTCCGTGATCTGTTGCGCGGAGAGCGTCCCGCCAATCAGGAGCAGCGCGATGATGATGATGTTGACTTTCATTATTCTTTATTTAAAGGTGTATAACTTCGCCGTGTGATGCCGCTGCCGCTTCCATGATGGCCTCGCTGATGGTAGGATGCGGGTGAACAGTCTGGATGATATCCCTGGCCGTGAGTTTCAATCGCTTGGCTAGCACCAGACCGGCAATCATCTCGGTCACGTTCAGCCCCACCAGGTGAGCGCCCAGCAGCGTATCGTCGGCGGCGTTGAAGACGAGCTTGGCAAACCCGTCATTGGCGCCCGCGGCGGTAGCCTTGCCGGAAGCGGAGAGGATGAATTTGCCGACCCTTACCTTAAATCCCGCTTCGACAGCCTTCGCCTCGTTCAGGCCGACGGAGGCCACCTCAGGCGTGGTATACGTGCATCCGGGGATAGCGGAATAGTCCAGGGGAGTCACCTCCTCGCCGGCGATAAACTCCACGCAGCGAACACCCTCGGCGGAAGCCACGTGCGCCAGCGAGGGGCCGGGGATAAGGTCGCCGATGGCATAGACCCCCTCCACGTTGGTGCGATAGTGGTCATCCACCTTCACCCGTCCGTTTTCGACGGCGACGCCCGCCTCCTCCAGGCCGATATCCTCGATATTGGGGGTAATGCCCACGGCCGACAGGAGGATATCGGCGCGATGCTCCTCGATCTCCCCCCTTTTATTCTTGATCTGCACCTTCATTTGGTCGCCGTCGCGCTCCGCACTCTCCACGGAGGACTTCACCAGCACCTCCATGCCGATCTTCTTAAAGGATCGGGTAACCTGCTTGGACACCTCCTCGTCCTCCAGCGGCAAAATGTTGGGCATAAACTCCACCAGCGTCACCCGCGTGCCCATCGTCTGGTAGAAGAAGGCCAACTCCGAGCCAATGGCGCCCGACCCCACCACCATCATGGATCCGGGCAGCCGCTCCAGCGTCAGCGCCTGCCGGTAGCCGATCACGCGTTGCCCGTCCTGCGGCAGATTGGGCAACTCCCGCGAGCGGGCGCCGGTAGCCAGCACGATATGGTCAGCCGCCAGCACCTTCTTTTCGCCGGCGGCGGTAGTCACCTCCACGTTCCTATCGGCCGTCAGCCGTCCGCGTCCCTCGATGAGGACGATGCCCCGCTTTTTGAACAGAAACTGCACCCCCCGGCTCATCTTCCCGGCCACCTCCCGACTGCGGGCGACGATGGCGCCAAAATCGGGAGCAACCCCGCCCATCTTCACGCCAAACTCCGCGGCGCGTTTACCGTACTCCAGTACCTGTGCCGATTTGAGCAGGGATTTCGTCGGGATACACCCCCAATTGAGGCAAATTCCCCCCACCTCAGCCTGCTCGATGACAGCCGTTTTCATCCCGAACTGCGCGGCCCGGATGGCAGCCACGTACCCGCCGGGGCCGCTGCCGATGACAATCATATCGTAATTCACCATGCTGTAATAAGTATTTGATTTTGCTCGCGAAAGTAGCATTTTCGCCGGAAGGGTGGAAAAACGTCCCCCTATTTTTCGTCCGTTTTGCCCAAAAGTACTATCTTTGCCCCCCTTGATTTGATTTACCTTCGGGTAAGATGTACAAAAACCAATAATGTATAAAACGTATGAAAGAACTGAAGATTGTTGTTCTGGCGAAGCAGGTTCCCGATACGAGAAATGTGGGGAAAGACGCGATGAAGGCGGACGGAACGGTGAACAGGGCTGCCCTGCCTGCCATTTTCAACCCGGAGGACTTGAACGCACTCGAACAAGCCTTGCGCCTGAAAGAGACCTTCAAGGGTGCCACCGTGCACATCCTGACGATGGGGCCGGGACGCGCGGCGGAGATCATCCGGGAAGCCATGTATCGCGGGGCGGACGGGGGCTATTTGCTCTCCGACAGAGCGTTTGCCGGGTCGGACACGCTGGCCACCTCCTACGCCATCTCCCGCGCGCTGGGGAATTTGGAGTACGATATCATCCTCTGCGGCCGGCAGGCCATCGACGGGGACACCGCGCAAGTGGGGCCGCAAGTGGCCGAAAAGCTGGGACTTCCCCAGGTCACCTACGCCGAGGAGATTCGGGGCATCGAGAACGGTAAAATCACCGTCAAGCGCCGCCTGGAGCGGGGTGTAGAGGTGGTGGAATGTCCGCTGCCCACCGTGGTAACGGTCAACGGATCGGCGCCCGCGTGCCGTCCGCGCAACGCCCGGCTGGTCATGAAGTACAAGTACGCCAGGGCGTCGCAGGAAGGCGCCGGCGAACGCGCCGAATTGCTCGACCAGCACCCCTACCTCCGGCTAACGGAGTGGAATGTGAACGACATCCGCTGCGAGGCCACCGAGCTGGGACTCAACGGCTCGCCCACAAAGGTTAAAACCATAGAGAACGTCGTCTTCCAGGCGAAGGAATCGAAGGCGCTCACCGCCGACGACGCCGGCATCGACGAGTTGATGAAGGAGTTGATTGCGAACCACACCATCGGCTGATCCCCTCCCCGTGCAATAATTTAAAACCAAGAGACATGAATAGTGTATTTGTATACTGCGAGATAGAAGAGGGAGTAGTGGCCGATGTCAGCCTCGAGCTATTGACGAAAGGTCGCGCGCTCGCCTCCGCGCTGGGCGTCAGGCTGGAAGCCATCGTCCTGGGAAGCAACCTCGGCGGCATCGAGAAGCAACTTTTCCCCTACGGCGTGGACGTCGCCTGGATCGCTGACGACCGTCGGCTGGCCCCTTACACCACCCTGCCGCACGCGAAGATGCTCGTCAAACTCTTCGAGGCCGAAAAGCCGCAAGTTGCCCTCATGGGCGCCACCAGCGTGGGGCGCGACCTCGGCCCGCGCGTATCCTCGGCCTTGCACAGCGGGCTAACCGCCGATTGTACAAGCCTCGAGATCGGCGACTACACCGACGCCAAAACCAAACGGGAGTACAAGAATCTCCTCTACCAGATACGCCCCGCTTTCGGCGGTAACATCGTGGCCACCATCGTCAACCCCGACTGTCGGCCGCAGATGGCCACCGTCCGCGAGGGGGTGATGAAGAAGGAGATCCTCGATCCGGCACGCGTCGGCGAGGTAAAGCGCCTGAATGTAGGTGAATTTCTCGACGACATCGACTTCGTCGTCAAGGTTATAGAGCGTCACGTGGAAAAGTCGCGCCTCAACATCAAGGGGGCGGCCATCATCGTTTCGGGCGGCTACGGCGTGGGGTCAAGGGAGAACTTCGGCCTCCTGCACGAGCTTGCCAACACCCTTGGCGGTGAGGTCGGCGCCTCTCGCGCGGCCGTTGACGCCGGTTTCGCGGAGCACGCGCGGCAAATCGGGCAGACGGGCACCACCGTCCGTCCCAAACTCTACATTGCCTGCGGCATCTCCGGTCAAATCCAGCACACCGCCGGCATGGAGGAGTCGTCCATCGTCATCGCCATCAACACCGACCCCACCGCGCCCATCAACAAGTTCGCCGACTACGTCATCACCGGCGACCTCAACACGGTCATCCCCAAGATGATCCAGTACTACAAGAAAAACAGTAAATAGACAAACGCTATGGCAAACTTTTACACGGATAACACGGACATCAAGTTCCACCTGGAGCACCCCCTCATGCGCGAGATAGTGACCCTGAAGGAGGACGGTTTCCGCCATGCCGACGCCCACGACACCGCACCGCGCGACTTCGAGGACGCCATGGACAACTACGACAAGGTGCTGGAAATACTTGGAGAAATCTGCGGGGACACCCTCGCGGAAAACGCCGAAGATATTGACACCGAGGGGCCGCGCGTCGTCGACGGCCGCGTGGAATACGCCCCCGGCACGCGGCGGAACCACGACGTGCTCACGCAAGCAGGCCTCTACAACATGTCGCTCCCCAGGGAGTACGAGGGGCTGAACTTCCCCATCGTCCCCTACGTCATGGCCGCCGAGCTGGTATCCCGCGCCGACGCCGGATTCGGAAACATCTGGGGGCTACAGGATTGCGCAGAAACCATCCACGAATTCGCCAGCGACGAACAAAAAAGCCGCTACCTCCCCCGCGGCGCCAGGGGCGAGACCTACGCGATGGATCTTACCGAGCCGGACGCCGGCTCAGACCTCCAGGCCGTCCAGCTGAAGGCCACGCAGAAGGATGGCCGCTGGCTGCTCAACGGTGTCAAACGCTTCATCACCAACGGCGACGCCCAAATAGCCCTCGTCCTGGCGCGCTCCGAGGAAGGGACGCAGGACGGCCGCGGCCTCTCCATGTTCATCTACGACAGGGCGAACGGCGGGATGACCGTCCGACGCATCGAAAACAAGCTCGGTATCAAGGGATCGCCCACCTGCGAACTCGTCTTCAAGGACGCTCCCGCCGAACTCTGCGGCGATCGCAAGCTGGGGCTGATCAAATACGTCATGTCCCTGATGAACGGCGCCCGCCTGGGCGTCGGCGCGCAAGCCGTCGGGATTGCCGAAGCCGCTTACCGCGAAGGGCTAAAGTATGCCCGCGAGCGCGTGCAGTTCGGCAAGCCCATTATTGAATTTCCCGCCATCTACGAGATGCTCGCCAACATGCAGGCCAAGCTGCGCGGCGCCCGCTCTATCCTCTACGAAACCAGCAGGTTCGTCGACATATACAAGGCCTACACCCACCTCTCCAATGAACGCCCCCTGGAGCGCGAGGAGCGCGACGCCCTGAAACGGTACCAGAAACTTGCCGACTTCTACACCCCGCTCCTCAAGCTGTTTGCCAGCGAGTACGCCAACGAAATAGCCTACGACTCGCTGCAAATACACGGCGGGTCGGGCTACATGAAGGACTACCCCATTCAGCGCCTCGTCCGCGACGCCCGCATCACCAACATCTCCGAGGGCACCTCCCAGTTGCAGGTGGTTGCCGCCATCCGCGGGGTCACCACGGGGCACTACCTCAAGCAGATACGCGAGGTCTACGAGCAAGCCGTCACGCCACCCGCGCTGGCCACCGCCCGCCAACTCCTGGCAACCATGACCGACGAGTACGAGGCCGCCGTCGCCGCCGTAACCACCGCCGTTCCCGCCGCACCCACCGCCGGTGCCGCTCCTGCCGTCACGTCGGCCGAATACGTTGATTTCCACGCCCGTCGACTGGTGGAGATGGCCGGTTACATCATCATCGGCCACCTGCTGCTCCAGGATGCCTCGCGCGACGAGGCACGCGTTGCCCCGGCCGATATTTTCGTGAAATACGGTCGAGCCAAAGTTGCAGCGCACGCCGCTTTCATCCGCGACTCCCGCCCGGAAGACCTGGAGGCGTACAAAAAGAACTGATTCCCAGCTCGGCAAGGCTGGTGGCATATAAAAAAGAGCTGATCTATCGCCCGGCTGACCTGGAGGCATATAAAAAATGTCTGATCTATCGCCCGCCAGGGCTGGAGGCATATAGAAAAGGGCTGATTTCCAACCCGCCAGGGCTGGCGTTAATAAAAGCCTGATCTATCGCCTGGCAGGGGCTGGAGGCATATAGAAAAGAACTGATTCCCAGCCCGCCAGGGCTGGAGGCGTTAATAAAAGCCTGATCTATCGTCTGGCAGGGGCTGGAGGCATTAATAAAAGCCTGACCACCTGCCCGTCACACCGGTGAATAAACAAACGCGGATCCCCGGTTACCCGTCGGATCCGCGTTTTGCCTTATCCCGTCGCCCTCTCTGAAGCCCCGCGGGCATCCATGCCGCGCGACCTGGTGGCCGTCGAACCCCCTCGCGTTCAGGGATACGCGCCATCCGGCCTCACAGCCCCCGGCCTGCCGACGGGGGCTGCCGTCGCCCCGATCCCCTCCATGCTCCAGACCATAAACAGGAAAAACTGCCGGGACGAAAACTGCTCGCGGATCGCCCGCAACCCGGCGGCCAGCAACGTCTTCACCGTGTTGATCGACACGTCGGCCAGCAGCGCAACTTCCTTGTACCGCTTCCGTTCCAGCAGCACCGCGCGCAGGATGAACGCCGTCTTTTCGGGCAGCCGGTCGATGGCCGTCGCTATCTCCTGCAACAATTCCGGGTCAAACGTGAGATCCCCCTCCTCCTCCATCACCTCCCTCATCAGCGCGTCGACGGGTTGGAAGGAGAGGCGCCGTCCCGATCGCAACTTGTTGATAGACGCGTTCCTCACGGCGCGGAACAGGTACGTGGACAACGCCTCGTCGTGCAGGCTCAGGTACTTTTTCTTCTCCAGGAAGCGATAAAAGACATCCTGCACCAAATCCTCCGCCTGCCCCGCGGCCGGGAGAAACGAGTCGGCAAACGCCACCAGCGGTCTGTAATAGCGCTCGAACAACTTGTCGCACCCCTTGTCGCGATCCTCGCGGAAACAGGAGAGTATCTCGTCATCAGATATTTTCATCACACCTTACTTTTATACGCGCCGGCGATAACCGGGGGATTCGGCAAACGCCAAACGACGGGATCGCGCCGCACCCGGCGGATCGACAAACGATCGGGAAACACGCCCCCGCGGAATCCCGTCAAGCGCGAGGGCAAATGTAATGAAATTTTTAACACAACGATAGCCCGACGACGACGCGGAACCAGCGCGAGGGACGCGCCGCGCGGTGATATACCATAAAACATGACAATTTGTCCGTTTTCACGCGGCGAAATGCCATAAAAAACGCGCAATTGTTAGCCGTCAGCCGTCGGCGCATTATCGTGGCGCGCAATTGTTAGCCGACGGCCGTCGGCACGCTGTCTGGCTGACCAATTGTCCGAATCCGCTCGTCGGCGGGGTATCCGGCATGACCAATTGTCCGAATTTACCTGACGGGGTACTGTCGGGCGTGCAAACGACCCGCCGACGGTCGACGGCAGGGTGTCGGGCAGGCAAACCACCGGCCAACGGCTGACGGCAGGGTGTCGGGTATGCAAACGACCAGCCGACGGCTGATGGCATACTGCCGAGCGTGAAAACGACCAGCCAACGGCCGTCGGCAAGGTATCGCGGACGCGCCGACCTATGTCGTGGAGATGTGGCGACGAGGGAGCGATCGTCATCGCGCAAAAAAAATCCTTCGCGATGAAGGACTTCGGTTTTTCCGGCAGCAGGCGGTGGGTGGGGGTCTCGGTGGTCTTCTCGACCTTTCGCCCTTGTCGGGCGATCGCGGCCATCCTCGCACCCTCGCGCCCCCGGTAGGCGGCTGTCGGTGATGACGATAGCAAAGGGAAGTGATCCGTCTGGGACTTGAACCCAGGGCCCCAACATTAAAAGTGTTGTGCTCTACCAGCTGAGCTAACGGATCGGGAGGTTATCCTCGTTTTAGCGGCTGCAAATGTATCGCTTTTCGGGAGAACTGCAAAATTATTGTCGATTATTTTGCGCGGTCGCTGGCGGAATAGCCGCCGGGGAGGCGGAATTAGCGATTTCGTTTGGTTATCCCGCGTAATAGTTCTACTTTAGTCCGCGATTTTAAAGTTGTATGAGCATGACGAAATTTCATCCCTTTTTGTTGGGCGCGTGCCTCCTCGCGTCCCTCGTTTCGTGCGAGAAAGAGAAATCCGGGGGGAGCGACCGGTTCCGCGTGAATGCGTTTATCAGCGCGACAATGAGCGACTTCTACCTGTGGAACGATCAGGTGGCGGCGGGACGTCCCGACGGGTCGACCGACCCCGTGGCGTTCTTCAACTCGCTGCTGTACACGGGCGACGCGTGGTCGTACATCACGGCGGACAAGGAGGCCTTCATGGAGGAGGAGATCACGCAGACGGGGGAGAGCTTCGGCTACGACCTCGCGTTCGCGGAGTTGGGGGATGGCACCCTGGCGGCCGTGGTCAGGTACGCGTACCCCGGATCGCCGGCGGCGGCGGTGCTGGAACGGGGGGATTTGATCCTGAAACGGGACGGGCAGGCGATCACGCGGGAGAATGCCGAGGGCTTTTTCGGGAAGGGAACCACGCGCCTGACGCTGGGAACACTCGCCGGGACGACGGTGACGACGGGCGAAACGGTGACGTTGACTTCCAAGCGGGTAGACAGGGATCCGGCGATATTTCACACCGTCATCAACCGCGGCGCGCGCAAAATCGGGTACCTCGTGTACACCGGCTTCGTGAGCAACTTCCGCCAGTCGCTGATCGATATCCTCGCGGGGTTCAAGGGGAGCGGGATTACCGATTTGGTGCTGGATCTCAGGTATAATCCCGGCGGCGAGGTGGAGATGGCCAGGCTGTTGTGCAGCGCGATAGTGCCGGAACACTTCGCCAACACGGACAACGTGCTGGTGACTCACCGCTGGAACGCGGCGCGACAGGCGGAGATAGAGGAGGGCATGCGCGTGAGGCCGGCGTATTATAAGGACTACTATGCCACCACGTTCCAGGAGGTGACATGCAACCTCGCCCTGCCCGCCGAGCGGGTGTTCGTGCTGACAACCCCGTCGTCGGCCTCCGCCTCGGAGCTGCTGATCGTGGGACTGGAGCCGTACATGGAGGTGATCCAAATCGGGGGCGCCACGCATGGCAAGTACACGGCCATGTACACGTTTTCGCCGGAGGACGATCCCGCTATCGCCAACTGGATGATCCTGCCGGTGGTGTTCAAGTACGTGAACAAGAACGGTCGCACCGATTTCAAGGACGGCCTGACGCCCGCGCACGAGCTGACGGAGAGCCTCCCGCTGCTCCCGTTCGGGGACGAGGC
The DNA here is from genome assembly GCA_031267995.1 of Odoribacteraceae bacterium. Classification (GTDB taxonomy): domain Bacteria; phylum Bacteroidota; class Bacteroidia; order Bacteroidales; family Marinifilaceae; genus JAIRKS01. The sequence goes on from JAIRXZ010000025.1 coordinate 10,166, forward strand.
CGAGCCGTTCCTGGCAAAGGCGCTGTCGCTGATCACGAATGACGAGACGCCGGAATCTACTGAATCAGCGCCAACAACGCGCTGGATTTCAATCCCCGCGAAGGGCGCGCACGACGGATTCCTGCTCCACCGACCGCCCGCCGACGGGGGGATGCCCCGCCATTGACGCCGCCATGCGCGTGATCACTCCGGAGCGGCGAGGGATGATGGCGCTGTGCGTCGTCATCGCGGTTTCATTCTATTACAGGGTGGCCAAGGCCGGCCTGGGGGAGGAGTTTTTCCTGCTTCCGGTGCCGGTGTACGCGGCCGCGGACACGCTGCTGCCGGCGGGGGAGGAGGCCGGCCGGGTGGTTCGCGTACAGCGTCGTTCGCCCCCGCCGCCCGTCGAGCTGAACGGCGCCGACAGCGTGGCGCTGGTGAAGATCAGGGGCATTGGTCCTTACTACGCCTCCCGCATCCTGCGCTACCGGGAGCAGCTGGGCGGGTTCCACGACGTGCAACAACTGAAGGAGTTGCGGATGACGTACCTGGATATCGACACGCTCCTCCCCCACTTCACGGTAGACCCCGCGCGCGTCCGCAAGCGGGCGATGGACACGATGAGCTTCGCCTCGCTGCTGCGCCACCCCTACCTGGAGTACGAGGACGTGGCGCTGATATTCAATGCCAAGCGAGCGGCCGGCGACTCCCTCTCCCTCGCCATGCTGGAGGAGAAACGGGTGCTCGTCCCCCGTAAATTGAAACGATTAAAACCTTATTTCTATTAAATAACACCCCGCGAAAACGGGAACAAAACGCTGCATCATGAAAAAATTTATCATCATCACGCTATCCGTCATCGTGCTGTTGCTGGGCACGCTGGTGGCTATTCCATTCTTTTTCAAGGACGACATCCTTCGCCTGATCGAACGGCAATCCTCCAAGTATATCCAGGGGGAGCTGGCCATCGCGGACGTGGACATCGGCATGTTCAGGCACTTCCCCAACCTCAGCGTCACCCTCACGGACGTGAAACTCACCGGGGCGGGCAACGCGAAGGACGACACGCTGGCGTTTGTCCCCCGCTTCGAGGCCTCCGTCAACCTGCGGTCGCTCATCGCCGGTAAGGAGGTCATCGTCAACCGCGTACTGCTGCGGGACGCCCGCCTCTCCCTCCTGCTGGACAAGGACGGGGCGGCCAACTGGGATATCCTCGTGCCGAGCGATACCGACACGCCCGCGCCGGAAGAGGGCAAGGTGGACGAGGGGCCGGCCGTGCGCCTGAACAGCGTGGTGGTGGAAAACCTCTCCGTCGGCTACCGCGACGAGCCGGGGGCGCTCTTTGCCGGCGTCAAAAGCCTGTCGCTGACGCTGCGGGGGAACTTCTCGGAGAGCAACACGCTGCTGGCCTTCGACCTCGGCCTGAAGGGCGCGAGCGTGCAACAGGCGGGCACCACGTGGCTGAACAACATCAATCTCGACTGCCGGACGGAGATCGGGGCGGATTTCCAGGCCATGTCGTTTGACGTCAAGCGGGGCGAAATATCCCTGAACGACCTGAAGCTTGTCCTCGCCGGCAGCGTCGCCATCGCCGAGGATCACTACGGCCTGGATCTGTCGCTGGACGCGCCCGATACCCGCTTCGAGAGCCTGCTGGCGCTGCTGCCCAAGGAGTACCGGCACCTCCTCGATGGCCTCGAAACCACCGGCGAGTTCCGCCTCCACGCGGCGGCAAAGGGCGAACTGCGCGCGGAGCATCTCCCCGCCATCGACCTTACCTTCGGCATCGCCAACGCTACCCTCAAATACAAGGGGCTGCCCGAAACGGTGGAGGCCATCAACCTCGCCCTGCGCGTTACCAACCCCGGCGGCAGCGTCGACGGCACCGTGGTCGACCTGGAGAAGCTGGCGTTCAACGTGGCAAGCAATCCGTTCGAGCTGAAGATGACCGTCGCGAATCCCTCCGACCCCCATTTCAAAGGCGCCGCCAAGGGCGTCATCCACTTCGAGAGCCTGAAACGGGCGCTGCCGCTGCAGCAGGTGAGCATCGGGGGGACGCTCGCGGCCGACCTCGCCATTGACGGCCACTACAAGCACATCGTCCAGGAGCAGTACGAGAAGATCGCCGCCAGCGGACACCTCTCCCTCAAGGAGATATTCTTCAAAAACGACGCCCTCCCCGGCGGCCTCTCCATCCCCTCCGGCGACCTCAAGGTGGCGCCCGCGCGGCTGGATCTCTCCAACTTGCTGGTGAAAATCGGCGCCTCGGACTTGAAATTGGAGGGGTATATCGCCAATTATCTCCCCTACATCCTCCGCGGGGGGACGCTGAAGGGCGACTTCTCGCTGGCTTCTTCCCTCCTGAACGTCAGCGAACTCATGGGCAACATGCCCGCCGACAGCACCGTCGCCACCGCCGCGCCCGCCGCCCCCGTGGAGGTGATCAAGGTGCCCGAAAACCTGCAATTGTCCCTGAATGCCCGCGTGAACACGCTGATCTTCGACGGGCTGACCGTCAAGAATATCAACGGCAGCGCGCGGGTGAACGGCGGGGTGGCCGACCTCAAAAACCTGGGCATGGAGCTGCTGGACGGGAAGATTACACTCAACGGGGCGTACAGCACGGCGAAGGCCAACGAGCCGTCGGTGGATTTTGACATTCGCGCCGAGGGGATTGACCTCCACGAGGGTTACGAGAGTTTCTCTTTCATCCGGGAGACGATGCCTATCGCCCTGAATTGCCAGGGGAAGGTCTCCGTCGACACGCGTTTCGCCGCCGTGCTCGACCGCGAGATGCAGCCCGTTATCAACACCATCAACGGTCGGGGCACCCTCTCCGCGTCGGGCATCCTGCTGGACGAAAATCCCACGCTCAACGGCATCGCCTCCCTGTTTAATAACGCGGAGATGAGCCGACTGAGCGTCTCTAACCTCAAGATCGACTTTAACGTCGAACGGGGGAACATCACCATCGAGCCGTTTACCACCAAGTTTGCCGGCCAGGTGATGACGATGTACGGGTCGCAAAGCGCCACCGGGGAGATGAATTACACGGTCTCCGTCAACGTCGTCCGCGAACGTTTCGGCAAGGAGATCGAGAAGGTGCTGGCGCCCATCCCCGGATCGGCCAACATCAAGGACGTGGACATCGACGTGAAGATTGGCGGGACGCTCGCGAAACCCATCATCACCCCCGACTTCACCAAGGTGCTGAAGTCGGTGGAGAAGGCCGCTACCGATCAGGTAAAGAAGAAGGTGCAAAGCGAGGTGGAGAAGGGACTGGGAAAATTATTCAAGAAGAAATAGGCTGCCACGCGAGGCCGATCGGTATCCCGGTCGGCCTTTTTTTTGTTTGTCGCCGGCCAATCCGCCCGCGCCCCGTGGCTACACGGTGTCGTAGCATGTGCCGCGTTCAACATGAAGCGTCCGCAACGCTGGGAAAGCATGAGACATGATTGTTTCATGCTTTCCTAATATTGGGAGAGGATAAAAAAGATTGTATGATTCTTTCCCAACATGCGGAAAGCGTAAAATCGTGTCAATAATCGTGTCACCCACGTTGTGAAGATGTAAATATTTCCGAAAAATGTTTCTCCCAACTTTGGGAAAGCGTCAAACAGTGTTGTATCACACTTTCCCAACATTGGGAAAGCGTCATACAGTATTGTTTCATACTTTCCCAACGTTGGGAAAGCGTCAAACAGTCTTGTATCATGTTTTCCCAGCATTGGGAAAGCGTCAAACAGTGTTGTTTCATACTTTCCCAACGTTGGGAAAGTGCAAAACAAGGTTGTTTCATGGTTTCCCAACGTTGGGAAAGTACAAAACAAGATTGTTTCATGGTTTCCAAATATTGGGAAAGTGCAAAACAGGGTTATATGTAGGTTTCCCCATGATAAGAAAACCACCTTGGGAATACGTAAAGGGCGCACCTATGTGTGCGCCCCTACAATTTGTCGGTATTATCGTCGGGTGATGTAGGGGCGCCCCTCGCGGGTGTCCGGAGACGGGGCGCATGATGTTGTTACGACGAGTTTTTTTATCCACACTGTAGAGACGTAGCGTGCTACGTCTCCCAATAGGGTTTTCCGGGACTTGAGACGTAGCACGCTACGTCTCTACGCAAAAGGTGGGCGCACACGGAGGTGCGCCCCTACAGCATACTCCAATAACCGTTACGGTGGCTGAGCCTGTCGAAGCCACAAACAACAAAAGCCAACAATCGTGACCCCGGTGCTGGTGCGGACTTGCAGTCCGCGCCAACGAAAGAGCATCTTTTCCGGTGGAGGCACGGGCTACAAGCCCGCGCTAGCGAAAGACATTGTCCGGCAAATCCGTAGGGGCGCCCCTCGCGGGCGTCCGGAGACGGGGTGCGTGATGTTGTTACGACGAGGTTTTTTAATCCATACTGTAGAGACGTAGCGTGCTACGTCTCCCAATAAGGTTTTCCGGGACTTGAGACGTAGCACGCTACGTCTCTACACAGAGAGGTGGGCGCCCGCCCCGGGCGCCCCGGTGTGTTTACCGGGGGTATCATCGGGGTTCACACGCGGGAAATGGCGCACCCGGAGGCGCGCCCATACGTTCATCAGGGTTATCGTCGGGTGATGTAGGGGCGTGCCATCAATCTCCGCCCGCGTCATCAAAAATATCATCGGGGTGCACCATCAATCACCGGGCATGCCATCAATCATCGCCCGCGTCATCAAAAATATCATCGGGGCGCGTCATCAATCATCGCGCGTATCATCAGGAACATCATCGGGTGGGACGTCGCGGTCGGGCATCCCGGCGCGTTCGAGGGCGAAGGCGATGACGTTGTCCGCGTCGCGGGGCGAGAACCAGGTGATCTCCGCGTCGCGACGGAACCAGGTGAGTTGTTTGCGGGCGTAGCGCCAGGTGTCGCGGCGGATGAGGCGGATGGCCTCCTCGCGGGTGACGCGGCCGTCGAAGTGGGCGAACCACTCCTTGTATCCTACCGTGTCGAGGGCGTTCAGGTGGCGGAGGGGGTAGAGGTCGCGCGCCTCTTGCTCCAGGCCGGCGGCGAGCATGGCGTCCACGCGGAGGTCGACGCGCCGGCGGAGTTCGGGGGGGGGGAGGGTGAGGCCGATTTTGACGATGGCAAATTCCCGCGGCACGCGGTTGCCGGAGCGGAGGGAGGAGTAGGGGACGCCGGCGGTGAGGCAGATTTCGATGGCGTGCATGACGCGTTTGGGGTTTTTCAAGTCCACCTGGAGGTAGTATTCGGGGTCGAGGGCGCGCAGCCACTGGCGGGTGGGTTCGATGCCCTCGCGCTGGTGGAAGAGGGCGACGGCGGCGCGGGCGGCGGGGTCGACGTCCGGGATGTTGTCGATGCCGCGGCAGAGGGCGTCGATGTAGAGCATGGATCCTCCTACCGCGAGCGCCACGCCGCGGTCGGCGTTGAGGGCGCGGATGTATTCCAGGGCTTGTTGTTCAAATTTCCAGCAGTTGTAGGGCTGTTCCGCGGGGATGGCGCGGACGAGGAAGTGTGGCGCCGCCGCCAGCTGCCGCGGGGTGGGGGCGGCGGTGCCCACGTTCATTTCGCGGTAGAGCTGGCGGGAGTCGCAGGAGACGATGGAGGTGCCGAGGGCGCGCGCCAGGCGGATGCCGAGGGCGGTTTTGCCGACGCCGGTGGGTCCCAGGAGGACGATGAGCGTGCCGGCGGGGGGCATTTAGAGGCGGTCGATGTAGTCGTCCAGGCTTTCGTAGTGTTCGCCGTCCTCGTCGTCGTAGTTGTCTTTGGGGTTGTCTTCGTTTTCGTCGTCGTCGTAGTCGCCGCCGCCGCTGCCGAATTCGTCCATGTAGTTGCCGTCGTAGTTGTCGTCGCCGTACTCTTCGGCGGAGTCGCCGAAGTCCCAGTCGTCTTTTTCGGCGTTGTAGGAGAATTGTTCGGGGATTTTGCCGGAGCAGGAGATGCAGGTGGGCATGATGTCCGAGGAGTCGCGGATGTACTCGCCGGCGTATTCTACCCTGAAGTAGCGGTTGGCGAAGAAGTCGAACACGTAGTCCAGCTCGAGGCATCCGGGTTTGACGATGTCGCTGACGCGGGTGCCGTCCATCACGAGGGTGTCGCTTTCGTCCTCGGCGGTCATGTCCATGAGGGCGATCTCTTTTTGGCGGTTTCCCAGGCGGTCGATGGTGAAGAAGGAGGCCATTTGGGCGTTGTCGTAGCCCAGTGTCTCCACCAGCTTGTCATGTAGATGTTGAAAGGTTTGTTCGCCCCCGATGGCGATTTCGCACCTGAATTCGGGGTTGTTCGGCAAGCTAATTTCAAACTTGTAGTCCATAGTCTATCTTGTCCTTTTTAAGTTAGTTTATTGATAAAAACAGGTTATAAAGTGCCGCGAAGATAATAAAAAACGCGAGGCTCACGGGCGCAGCGCGTCCTCCAGGATGTCGAGCGCGTCCGCTACCAGGCGGGGGGTGGCTTGCGATCCCATGTGGCCGAGGCGGAATACTTTTCCCCCCAACTCGCCGAAGTTGTTGCCGAGGACGAGGCCGCGGGCGCGCGTCCGTTCGTCGAGGCGTTGCCAGCCGATTTCGGGGACGCGGACGGCGGTGACCGTCGGGGAGTTGACGGCGCCGGGCGCGGGGTAGAGTTGCAATCCCATCCCCTCCAGGCGCTGGCGGCAGTAGGCGGCTACCGAGCGGTGGCGTTCAAAACAGGCTTCGAGACCCTCTTCCTCGATGGCCTCGCAGGCGCGCTTGAGCTGCGCCAGGCCTTGCCAGTAGGGGGTGTAGGGGAAGTTGCCCGTTTCCGGGGCGTCCAGGAAGGGGAGCAGGGCTTCGTAGCCGCTGTAGGCGACTTGCCGCACGCGCCGCGCCGCCTCGTCGCTGACCGAGAGGAAGGAGAGGCTCGGCGGCGCGGAGAGGCATTTTTGCGACGCGCCCAGCGCCATGTCCACGTGCCAATCGTCGGCGAGGACGGGTACTCCCCCGACGCCCGATATGGTGTCCATGCAGAGGAGGGGGACGCCGAGGCGGCGCTTGATTTCGCCGATTTCCCGCGCGGGGTTGAGGGTGCCGCTGGGGGTTTCGCAGTGCACGAGGGTGATCATCACCGGGCGGAAGTCGCGGATGGCGCGCTCCAGGCGAGGGAGGTCGTGCACGGTTTCGTTGAAGGGGTAGGCGAGCGTTTGCACCTGGCAGCCAATGGCGGCGGCCATCTCCGCGAATCCGCTGCCGAACATGCCCGTGGAGATGGCCAGCACCTTGTCGCCGGGCGCCAGGGCGCTCTTTAGCGCCGTCCATAGCGCCAACATTCCCTCGCCCGTCTGGATGACTACCCGCGAGCGGGTGCCCAGCAGGTGTTGGAGGAGGCGTTCCGTCTGCCGGTAGTCGGCGAGGTATTCCGGCTCCATCATTCCCGACCCGTAGTCCGTCATCGCGGCCTCGCGGATGGAGGGCGGCACGGCCACCGGACCCGGTACCATTGAAAGGGTGTATTTTTCCATTTTCGTTACTTTTTATTCTTGAACTCGACCGCCCGGCACGTCGGGCAACCGGCCACCCTCGCGGGAGGCGTGCAAATGTACATGAATTTTCGACAATACAAACGGGGCGGGAAAAAATCGGCGGGCGGCGCCGGGAGGGTTGCCGGGTGCGAAATATAATGTATATTTGTACGGGAATTTAAACATTGTTTTTCGAGCATGGACGAAGCAGAACAAATCGCGTCGCAGGCCATCCGGGCACTGGACGATCGCAAGGGCGTGGATATAGTAAGGGTTGATTTGAGGGGTATCATGAACTGCTTTTGCAGTTTTTTCGTGATTTGTCACGGCACCTCCGGGCAGCACGTCGCCGGGTTGGCCGATCACGTGCGCGAAACGGTGCAGGACGCGCTGGGGGAAAAACCGGCGCACGTGGAGGGGATGAACCAGGCGACCTGGGTGCTGCTGGATTACGGGAGTACCGTGGTGCATGTCTTCCAACGCGAACAACGAGAGTATTACCAGCTGGAGGAGTTTTGGGCGGACGCGGGGATAACAAAAATTGAAGAAAACACACCTATATATTATGGCCGAAAATAAGAAGGATAATTTCAACTTCCCCCCCGTCAGCGGGAGCAAGGGAAAGGGGACGAAAAATAACGGGTACTGGATCTATATCCTGGTGGCCGCGATTATTATCGGGATCAATTTCTTCCCGCAGACATCC
>JAIRXZ010000051.1 GCA_031267995.1 Odoribacteraceae bacterium
GGGCGACCGCGAGGGTCGCCCCTACAGCATTTTCCAATGAAATCTCCGCTGGCGCGGGCTTGTAGCCCGTGCCGTACCGCGTACAAACAATAAGCCGGCTCTCCATCGTCCTCGCGTCCTCTCGCGTTCATCACGTTTTTTTACCTATCTTAGCGCCATCAAACGAAAAACATCATACCATGACAACGAAAAAGATCAAACCATGAGATAGGTACCATGACAACGAAACATCATACCATGACAGCGAAAAAGATTAAACAATGAGATACGATACCATGACAACGAAAAAGATCAGACCATCAAACGAAAAACATCATACCATTATCAAACCATGTACGATACCATGACAACGAAATACATCAAACAATGACATTACGAGAGATTATCAAACACCTTGATGCTGAAGTGTTACTCGATAATAACCAGCTCGATAGGGACATCAAATACGCCTTCGCCGCGGACCTCATGAGCGACGTCCTCAGCATTGACGCGAGTGAAATCATACTCATCACGGGGTTGGCAAACCCGCAGGTCATCAGGACGGCTGAAATGTCGGATATATCTTCTATTCTCTTCGTCCGCGGCAAGCGCGTCACGCCGGAAATGACCCGACTCGCCGAGGAGAGCGGCATCGCCCTGTTGCGTTGTCGTCACAGCATGTTCAAGAGTTGCGGCGAGCTGTACGTCGCCGGGTTACGTCCCGTATTCTGACCGCGTCATGGAATTCAGCTACGACATAGCGGGCGGCGACTTCTCGCGAGCGGGCGCCGCCTCCAGCGAGGTGAAAAAGATCCTCAAGCAGCTCAACGTCGAGTTGGCCGTCATCAAGCGAGTAGTCGTCGCCCTTTACGAGGCGGAGGTCAACGTGGTAGCCCACGCGGCCGACGGCGTGATGCAAGTGACCCTCGACAGCGCGTCCATCGAGGTGGTGATTCGCGACCGCGGGCCGGGGATCCCGGACATCGCCCTGGCCATGCAGGAGGGCTACTCCACCGCCTCGCCGAGGGTGCGCGAGATGGGTTTCGGCGCCGGCATGGGCTTGCCGAATATCAAGAGAAACTGCGACAGCCTCGACATCGAATCCACCGTGGGCGTGGGGACGACGGTGCGGATGGTCACCTTTTTTAATCGATAACGGGCGCCGCGGTGGACGATTTCTATCACGCCCTCAAGGTCTCGCCGGACGCCTGCACCGGTTGCACGCACTGCATGACGGCCTGTCCCACCCGCGCCATCCGCGTGCGTCACCGCCTGGCCACCATCGACGCGGCGGCGTGCGTCGACTGCGGCATGTGCCTGAAGACGTGCGCGAGGAGGGCGATCTTCGTCGAGCAGGACGATTTTAACCGCATCTTCCAGTTTAGCCACCGGGTGATCCTGTTGCCGACGGTGGTTTTCGGGCAGTTCGGCGGCGAGGTGAGCGAGGAGCGAATCTTCGCCGAGCTGCACGCGATGGGGTTCACGAGGGTGGTGGAGACGGATCGCGCCGCCGGCATCCTGGCCGCGGCCATGCGGGATTACATGGCGCGAAACCCGCACCGGCGTCCCTTTATCTCGGCCTTTTGCCCGGCGGTGGTGCGGTTGATACAGGTGCGTTTCCCGTCGCTGATCCCCCACGTGATCCCGCTGAAGCAGGCGTTAGACCTGTCGGCCATCTACGCGCGGCGCGAGCTGGAGCTGGCCGGCGTCCCGGGCAACGAGATCGGCGTCTTTTACGTCACCCCGTGCGCGGCGAAGATAGCGGCCATCAAGTCGCCCGTGGGCGAGGAGGTGTCGCCCGTGGACGGGGTCATCAACATGGATTTTATATATAATAAGGTGCAAGTCGGGTTGACGCGCCACCGCGATCAGCCCCTGCCGCCGGCGCCCGACCAGGAGTTTCTATCCCCGGAGTCGATCGCCTGGACGCTTTCCGGGGGCGAGGCGGCCGCTTTCGAGGGGCGATGCCTGGCCATCGACGAGATTCATAACGTCATCGACATTCTCGAAAAGATTGAAAACGAGGAGATCCCCGGCATCGACTTCGTCGAGCTGCGCGCCTGCGATCACTCCTGTGCCGGCGGCGCGCTCACCACGAATAACCGATTCCTGACCCTGGAACGGCTCCGCGCACGCGCTCGCGCCAACGACGGCCGACGGCGCGAGGCTCCCGAAGGTATCCGCCAGCACGACGCTTTCCTGCGCGAGCGGGCGCCGTTGCCGGGCAAGATTTTCCCCCGACCCATCGAGCGGCTGGACGAGGATATGACGGTGGCGCTGGAGAAGATGCAGAAGATCAACCGCATCATGGAGGTGGTGCCGGGCGTGGATTGCGGCGCGTGTGGCGCCCCGTCGTGCCGCGAGCTGGCGCGGGATGTCGTCCTGGGCAAGGCGAAGCTCGACCAGTGCATTTTCATGCGACAGGCGTTGCTGCGCGAGGGGCTGATGACGCCCGCCGAGGCCATCGAGATGGCGGAACGGACGTGGGGAAAGGGGCGATTCGGTGAAAACAAGTAGTTTATCCATTTTATACGCGACAATATGCAAGTGAAAGACATTTTAGAGACACTCGAAATCGCGCCGCGGCCGGGCGATGACGCCGAACGGGAACTCGCGCGGGAGGTGACGGGGGGGTACGCCTCCGACCTGCTGAGCGACGTCATGGGGCATGCCCGCGAGGGGCAGGTGTGGATTACCCTGCAAACGCACAAGAACGTGGTGGCCATCGCGTCGCTGAAGGAGTTGGCGGCCGTCGTCCTGGTGAAAAACCGCGAGCCGGACGAGGATACCGCCGCCGCTGCCAGGGCCGAGGGGATCCCCGTGCTGACCACGCCGCTGGACGCTTTCGAGGCCGGCGGCCGATTGTACCGACTGCTCCGGGGGGCGTGAAGGCGGATTTGCACGTGCACACGTTGCTCTCCCCGTGCGGGGATATCGACATGACGCCTCGCGATATTATCCTCAAAGCCAGGGAACGGGGCATCGGCCTCGTCGCCATCACCGACCATAATTCCACGCGACAGGCGCCACTGGTGCAGGAGCTGGGGCGAGCGGCCGGGGTGACCGTCCTGGCGGGCGCCGAGGTGACGACGCGCGAGGAGGTGCACTGCGTCGTGCTGCTGCCCGGCGAGGGGGAACGGAGGGAGTTCCAGCGGTTTCTTGACGAGCGCCTGCCGGACGTGCCCAACGATCCGGAGAGATTCGGGTACCAGGTGGTGATTGACGAACGCGACGATGTTATTCACGAGGAGCCGCGGCTGCTGATCTCCGCGCTCGACAGCGGGATCGAGGAGGTGGAGGCCTTCGCGCACCGCCTGGGGGGGCTGTTTATCCCGGCGCACGTGGATAAGCCGCGCGACAGTATCCTCTCGCAACTCGGCTTCGTCCCCCCGGAACTCGTTTGCGACGCCCTCGAACTCAGTCGACATGCCGACCTGCCCGCGCTGCTTTCCGCCCATCCCTTCCTCGGCCGCTACCCGTTGCTGCGCTCCTCGGACGCGCACTACCTCGCGGAGGTCGGCGCCGCGTACACGGAGTTGCCGCTCGGCCGCGACCCCTCGTTTCCCGACATTCGCGCCGCCATTCGCGCCGCCTCGCCCTGAACGCGCCCCGCCGCGGGGACGGACGCGTAAAAATTGTTAATATCCCCTCGGCAGTGAGTAAAAATTCCCCTTTTCCCATTCTTTACAAAGTAACCAGCCAAAACGAAACACGATGAAAAGCAAGCTCAACCTGATGATTCTCCCCCTCGCGCTCCTCGCCGCGGCGTGCGGCACGCGTACCCAAGTGACAAAACAGAGTGATGACAACCGTTGGTCGGACTACCCCGTCGGGGAGATCCGCTTTATCAACGCCTCCCCGGAGACGCGCGGGGCGGCCATCTACGCCTCCATCATCCCCGACCCGCGAGCGTATATCGCCCGCCACGCCAGGCAAGTGTTGGAAACCCTCTACTTCTCCCCCACCGACAGCATCCCCGGCATCCGCGAAATCCGCTACACCCTGCGCGATTACGACGGCATCTCGGCCAAGGGCGGCGGCGTCCCCAGCGTCCACATCGAGTACAGCACCCGCTGGGTGGAACGCTCCTTCGGCGAAAACGCGGACACCGCCAAGCTGGAGTACGAAACCAGCGGCGTCCTCTTTCACGAACTCACGCACGCCTTTCAGCTGGAGCCGAAGGGCATCGGCACGTACAGCACCAACAAAACTTTCTGGGCTTTCATCGAAGGCATGGCCGACGCCGTGCGGGTCATCAACAACCGGTTCCAGGAGAGCGATTGTCCCGCCGGCGGCAACTACGCGGACGGGTATCGCACCACGGGATTTTTCCTGGCCTGGATCGCGCGGACAAAAGACGCGAACTTCCTCCGCTCCTTCAACCGCAGCGCCCTGGAGGTTGTCCCCTGGTCGTTTGACGGGGCAATCAAGCACATCCTCGGCGACCAATACAGCGTGGACGACCTCTGGCAGGAGTACCAACGCTCCCGCGCCGCGAAGGAGTAGCCCCCACGGGCGCCACCAGCAGTTTGGCACGGCATGAAACACACGCCCAAAACCCGCGCGGGCAGCATGGACGACGGGGCTTTGTGGGATAATTTCCGCGCCGGCGACAGGGAGGCCTACGCGTTGATCTACGAGAGAAACGTGCAGGCGCTCTTCGCCCACGGCGCCCGCTACGCCCCCGATCGCGAACTGCTGGAGGACGCTATCCAGGATCTTTTCGTCCGCCTGTACCAGCGCAAGGAGCGGCTGGGACGCACGGACAATATCAAACTTTACCTCCTTGTCGCCCTCAAGAACGACATTTTTAACCGCCTCGCCCGCCGCCGCGTCACCATCCCCCTGCGCGGTTTCGAGGAGGCGCTGGGTACGTCCCATCCCGCCGACACCCCCTCCGCGGACGAGCGCGAGGAGGAGTTTTCGCACCGCAGTCACCACCTGAACGACCTGATTCACGCGCTGCCCGCCCGACAACGGGAGGCGGTGCACCTCCGCTTTATCGAGGAGATGGGGTACGACGATATCGCTACCCTCATGGAGATGAATTACCAATCCGTCCACAATTTGATTCAGCGCGCCCTCAAAAAAATCAGGGAGACCTGGAAGATGTAACTCCCGCGGGAGAAGAAAGTTGCCCGCCAAGTGAGTAAATAACCCCCGTTTCGTGTTATTGGGTTGACGCGTCCCGGACAAATCGGCACGCGCCGCGAAAACATCGACGTACACCAGAAAAACATGAATAACATGACGAATAGATACCGCGGCTACTCCGCCGAGGAGCTGCTGATGGACGACCGTTTCCTCCTCTCCCGGCGCGATCCAACGCCGGAAAGCAACGCCTTTTGGCAACAGGAGATGGCCGCCGACCCCGCCTTGAAAGCGGAAATCGAACGCGCCGAGGGATTCCTCGCGCTCGTCAAAAACTCCTCCTCGCGACTGCCCGACGTTGAGGTTCGCCGCCTGTGGGAACGCGTCAACGGGAAGATTGCCCGCCGTCACCGCGCTGTTCGGCTCACCCGCGCCATCGCGGTGGGCGCGGCCGCGG
>JAIRXZ010000120.1 GCA_031267995.1 Odoribacteraceae bacterium
GCATAGATTTACACGTGTAGGGTATAGATTTACACGTGTAGGAGATAGCTATAAACTAATGATTAACGAAAAAACGGCCATTTTTCAGGATCCAAAACCACCGGGAAAGGCTCCAACACCACCAGGAAAGGATCCAACACCACCGGGGAAGGCTCCAAAACCACCGGGGAAGCCTCCAACACCACCGGGGAAAAGAGATTCCCGGGCACGAAACAGCCCCGCCCGCCGGCGGCGGTCAAAAACCGGGCGAGCGGGCGGGCGACGCGGTGAGTTTCGGGGTCGGCGAGCGGCGCGAGGCTAAACTAAAAGTCCTCGGCCTTGGCCTTGAGGAGAAAATCGTCGATCTCCTCCACCGTCAACTTTTTGACGTTGGTGATGATAATCTGCTCGTTCAGGAACCCCCCGTAGGTGTTGCACTCGTCGATGATGGCCTTGAACGTGTCCTTGATATTGGCGTTGACGGGCAGGAGAATGGTGACCGTGATGTAACGACCGTGGACGTCGAACTGCTCGATGCTGCCCTTGAGGCGCTCGACGGACATCTCCGTCTCCTTCTCCACCACCTCGCGCTGGTAGGGCTGCATCCGCGTGTTGGCGACGAAGACGCAGAAGTAGCGAAGGCTGCCGCCCTGGCCGCCCAACCCGGTGGAAAGGAAGATGGTAGCCTCGTCCAGGAGAGCGGACTGTATCAACATGCGGGACTGCTGGAGGGCTACGGTCGCCCACTTTTGCAGCGGCGTGTCGAGCTTGGCGAAGGCCTCGATGACGCGGTAAACGGGGACGTCCTCGACGGTGGCGAGGAGGACGAGGAGGCGTTTTTTGTCGTTGTCGCTCGTCGTTTCGTCGGCGAGGAGGTGCATCTCGTCGCGTGCCCGTTGCCGCGCCCCCTCGTAATCGCGCTCGACGAGGGGGAGGCTCCGCGCCATGATCATGTACTGCCGCTGGACGGCGATATCAATCTCCTCCTCCAGGATGTTGAGGGATTTTCCCGTTTTCGAAATCAGGTCGTCGATGCTTTTCCAGTGTTTATCTTCTCGTTCCATGACTGTTTAATGTTCCACAAATGTAGGTATTTTTCGCGGACTCGGCGGGAGGGCGCCGGAGTTTCGACGAGGGGGCAATTAATCTATCCTTATTTAGATTAAGTTTACCGTAAATGATTATTTTCGCGGTATAATCGAAACTGAAATGTTATGGTACTTGCAGATTTAAAGACGGGCGAAGAGGCCGTGATCATCAAGGTGAAGGGTTACGGGGCTTTTCGCAAACGATTGAACGAGATGGGCTTTGTCCGCGGGAAGGTGGTGAAGATGGTGAGGATCGCCCCGCGGAACGGGCCGATCGAGTATTCGATCATGGGCTACGAGGTGTCGCTGCGGCAACGCGAGGCGGCGTTCGTGGAGGTGGCGACGGCGGCCGAGGCGGCCGGGATGGCGGGGGCGACGGGGGAACTGCGCGAGGTGGCGACGGAACGGGCGCGTCCCGACGAGGATTGGAACGGGCGCGACAAGCGGGTGAACGTGGTGATCGTCGGCAATCCCAACGCCGGGAAGACCACGCTGTTCAATCGCCTCAGCGGCGCGGCGAAACGGGTGGGAAATTACGGCGGCGTGACGGTGGAAGCGGCGGAGGCGACGGTGGGGTTCGGGGATTACCATTTTAAGCTGGTGGATTTGCCGGGGACGTATTCCCTGTCGGCCTACTCGGAGGACGAGCGGGTCGTGCGGGATTATATCGCGGAGCACGCCCCGGACGTGATCGTGAACGTGGTGGACGCGTCGAACCTGGAACGAAACCTGTACCTGACTACCCAATTGATAGACATGGACGTGAAGGTGGTGGTCGCCCTCAACATGTATGACGAGCTGGAGGCTTCCGGCGCCACGTTCGACCACGAGGCGCTGGGCAAGATGATCGGGATGCCGTTCGTGCCCACCGTGGCGGTGAAGCGGCAGGGGATGGTGGAGCTGCTGCGCGAGGTGGTGGAGGTGTACGAGGGACGGAGCCGGTGCTCCCGACACGTGCACGTGCATTACGGCAACGAGGTGGAGGAGGGTATCGCGGCCACGCGGAAGGTGCTGGAGGAGGAGAAGGATCTGGTGGCCGGCGTGTCGCCGCGACTGCTGGCGCTGAGGCTGCTGGAGGGGGACGCGGAGACGGTGGAGA
The DNA here is from genome assembly GCA_031267995.1 of Odoribacteraceae bacterium. Classification (GTDB taxonomy): domain Bacteria; phylum Bacteroidota; class Bacteroidia; order Bacteroidales; family Marinifilaceae; genus JAIRKS01. The sequence continues at coordinate 2,167 of JAIRXZ010000120.1, forward strand.
TGGTCGAACGCGAGGGTCTGACCCGAATCGACGCCGTGCGACGCGAGCAGGCGGCGCGCATCGAGGCGGCGCTCGGCGAACCGGTGGAGGCCGTGGTGACGGATGCACGATACGGGTTTATCGCCGGGGCGCTGAAGGAGACGTACCGCGAACCGCGAGAGGATCGACACCAAAAAACAAAGCGGCTCGACGAGGTGCTGACGCGGGGGTGGCAGGCGTACGCGTATTTCATACTCGCGATGGCCGCGACATTTTCCATGACGTTCTTTTTTGGGGGGGCGCTGAAGGGTTGGATGGAGGATGGCGTGAAGCTGTTAATAAAGCTGGTGAAGGGGAACATGGACAAGGGGCCACTCGCGGATGTCGTGGCCGACGGGATTATCGCCGGGGTGGGGGGCGTGATCGTTTTCTTACCCCACATCATGCTGCTGTTTCTCTTTCTCTCGTTCATGGAGGACACGGGGTACATGGCGCGCGTGGCGTTTATCATGGACAAGTTGATGCACAAAATCGGGCTGCACGGGAAGAGCGTCTTCCCCATGTTCATGGGCTTCGGGTGCAACGTGCCGGCAATCATGGCCACGCGGATGCTGGAAAACAAGCGCGACCGGCTGCTGACGATCCTCATCAACCCGTTCATGACGTGTACCGCGAGGTTGCCGGTGTACGTGGTGTTTGTCGGGGCGTTTTTTCCGGGTTTCAGGTCGGGGCTGGTCTTTTCCTTCCTCTACCTGCTGGGCATCGCCGTGGCCATACTAATGGGATGGATATTCAATAAACTCCTGTTAAAAAAGGAGGAGGCGCCTTTCGTGATGGAGCTGCCCCCGTACCGCATGCCGACGCCGCGCACCATGTGGAAGCACACGTGCGATAAGGCCAAACAGTACCTGAAAAAGATGGGAATAATCATCATGGGGGCCTCGGTGATCATCTGGTGGTTGCTCAATTTCCCCGGGAGTGATAAGGTGACAGAGAGGTACGCGCAACGCTGGGGGGTGGTCGCCCAACAGGTGCACGACACCGCCAACCGCAAGGTGGTCAAGGTCTGGCTGGACAAGAAGGAAAAAGCCGAATTGCAGGACTCCTCGTACATGGCGCGCATCAGCCGGGCGATGAACCCGGTGTGGGAACCGCTGGGCTTCGACTGGCAGGCGGGGGCGGGCATCCTCACCGGCGTGGCCGCCAAGGAAGTCGTGGTCAGCACCATGTCGATTATTTATCTTGGCTACGACGAGAAAAAGGAAGATGATAGCACGACGAAACTGGAGGGGCACCTGAAGATCAGATATTCCGAGCTGATGGCCTTCATTTTCATGATTTTCGTCTTGCTCTACACCCCCTGCTCCGCGGCCATCGCCGCCATACGCAAGGAAGTGGGGTGGCTGTGGGCACTTTTCGTCATGGGATACACCACCACGCTGGCGTGGGTGGTTTGTTACTTACTAAATACATTATTGCAATGGATCCACTGAACAAACGGGGGACGCGGCTGGCCGCCCTCCCCCTCGCGACTACCTCCTTGCCCCTCCTGGCAGCCAATCACCAGGAGTGGGTGGTTTACCTGATCATCGCGACCGCCGTCTTTTTCGCGCTGCGAGGCATCTACCGACTTTTCACGGGAAAAGGAGGAAAAACGTGCCACGGAAAAGGAAAAGGATGCAGCGGATGCAACTCCCGCGCGGACAAGAAGTGGCAACCGTGACACCCCCGCCAGGGCGAATAATCATTCGCCC
>JAIRXZ010000132.1 GCA_031267995.1 Odoribacteraceae bacterium
CCACCCCCATCCCCAGGACGCTACAATTCTCGCTCATGGGTGCCCGCGACATGTCCATCATCCGCACCCCACCCTCCAACCGTTACCCCATCGTCACGGAGCTACACCGTTTCGACGAAAGCGTGATCAAAGAAGCCATACTCTACGAAATGAGCCGCGGTGGGCAAATATTCTTCATCCACAACCGCGTGGAAACCATCCGGGAGATGCAGCACCTCCTCCACTGCCTCGTGCCGGGCGTAAAAAGTTGCGTGGGGCACGGCCAAATGCAAGGCGACGAGCTGGAGCGAATCATGCACGACTTCATCCGGGGCGACTACGACGTCCTCATCGCCACCACCATCATCGAATCAGGCCTGGACATCCCCAACGCCAACACCATCATCATCAACCAGGCGCAAAACTACGGCCTCAGCGACCTCCACCAGCTGCGCGGCCGCGTCGGGCGATCCAATCGAAAAGCCTTCTGCTACCTCCTGGCCCCCCCCCTGGACATACTCAGCACGGACGCCCGTCGCCGTCTCAAAGCCATCGAAGACTTCAGCGGCCTCGGCAGCGGCTTCAACATCGCCATGCAAGACCTCGACATTCGGGGAGCCGGAAACATCCTCGGGGGAGAACAATCCGGCTTCATCACCGAAATCGGCTACGAAACCTACCAGCGAATCCTCAACGAAGCCCTGCTCGAACTGCGCGAAGAAAAAATAAAAGAAGGAGAAACACCCCCCGACCTCCCCTCCTCCTTCTTCGCCGTGGACTGCGTCATCGACACCGACTTCGAGATGCTCATCCCCGACACCTACGTGGAAAGCATCGCCGAACGCGTGCGCCTCTACCGCGAGCTGGACAACCTCGACGGCGAAGACGCCATCCTACGCTTTGAAATCGCCCTCCGCGACCGTTTCGGCGACATCCCCCCGTCCGTCAAGGGACTCATGGAAGTCGTCCGCGTCCGCGCCCGCGGCCAAGAACTCGGCATCGAGCGCCTGGTAGCCAAAAACGGAAAAATGACCATCTTCTTCATCAGCGACCAGCGCTCCCCCTACTACGCCTCCCCCGTCTTCAGGGCGATGCTACAATTCGTTCAAAGCCAAAAAATCCCCTGCAGCATGAGCGAGCGCAACGGCCGTCTAAACCTCACCTTCACGGGCATCGACGCGATGGAAAAAGTATCGAACATCATCCGCCGGATGCACGACGAAATCATAGGAACCGCCCAATGAACCTCATCCTGGACATCGGCAACACCCGCGGGAAATATGCCATCTTCGACGGCGACACCCTCCTCGCCCGCGGCGACAACCCCACCGACTGGAGAGACCCCGTCGCCGCCCACCGCCGTCCCGGGGAACCCCTAAACATCCTCCTGGCAGCCACCGGCACCCCCCCCGCCGGCCTGCGCGAGCAACTACAAGCCGCCGCCACCCTCTACCGCGAAGCCTCCGCCACCCTCCCCCTGCCAATCCCCCTGGACTACGACACCCCCGCCACCCTCGGCATCGACCGCGTCGCCGCCGCCATCGCCGCCATCGCCCTCCACCCCGGCCGCCCCCTACTCGTCATCGACGCCGGCACCGCCATCACCTTCAACTTCGTCAGCGCCGACGGCCGTTTCCTTGGCGGCAACATCTCCCCCGGCGCCCGCCTCCGTTACCTGGCGCTACACCACTTCACCGCCCGCCTCCCCCTCCTCGACGGCGCCCCCTCCCCCGGCGACGCGGGCAAAAACACCCCCGACGCCATCCGCCAGGGCGTCACCCGCGGCATCATCCTCGAAACCCGCGGCTACATCGCCGACTTCCGCCTCCGCCACCCGGCAGGCATCACCCTCCTCACGGGAGGCGACAGCCCCTGGATAGCCCCCGCCCTTGGCCAGGAAACCCATCTGGAACAAAACCTCGTACTAACAGGACTAAACAAAATACTAGAACACCAGAAAACCTCCGGCACATGAAAACACCACCACTCCCCCTCGCCCTCCTCCTCCTCCTCGCCCTGGCCGCCTGCAAAACGGACATTAACGAAATCAACAAAATCATGAACCGCGACAACATGCCGGACATGTCAGGCGAAACCATGAAAATGTGGTACACCGACTCCGCCCGCCTCAAATACCACGTCACCACCCCCCGCTACGACAAATACGACCGCGAGGACAAAAAATACGAAGAATTCCCCCGCGGCCTCCACGTCATCTCCTACGACACCGCCGGCCTCGAAGTGGGCACCCTCGCCTCCAAATACGCCCGTCGCGTCGAAAACCAAAACCTCTGGGAAATCCGCGACAGCGTCGTGGTCACCAACGCCGAGGGCAATAAGCTGGAAACCCAACTCCTCTTCTGGGACATGGATAAGGACTGGATATACGCCCCCCAGCCCGTCCGCCTCACCGCGGGCGCCCACATCCGTGTGGGCCACGCCGGCTGCGAGTCCGCCCCGCCGCGGCCCGTCGCGCTGGGCCGGGGGGGGGACTTTCGCGCACTGCTACGGCTGGTTTTCCAGCTCGAGGCGGCCGGTGACCTTGCGGAAGAGGGGGTTGTTTAGCTGCTGGTCGGACTCGAAGCCGTCGTTTCCCTCAATGATTTGGTCGCCCGAGGTGAGGCGGACGG
>JAIRXZ010000154.1 GCA_031267995.1 Odoribacteraceae bacterium
CCAGCTGGTGGGGCGGAAGTTGGCGGAGAGGATGCACTCGCCGGCGAGGTTTCCCTCCACCGTTTGGGCGGCGTAGAGGAGTCCCACGGAAATCTTGTCGCGAAGCAGCGCGTATTCCATGCCCGCGTTGGCGTCCATCCCCAGGCTGGAGGTGCGTTTTTTGCCGGAGAGGGCGGGGACGTCGAAGAAATCGATGCCCGCTTCCATGAGATCTGCCACGTCGTCCAGCACGTCCTCGATGGAGGATGTGTAGTCGCCCTGGTGTATGGAATATTTTTCCGGCGAGATGGATACCGTGGTCTCTTGCGTCTGCGCCACGCTGTTGCGGCTGGCCGACCAGGTGATGGTGCCAATGTTGTTGACGGCGGCGAAGAGGGTGAGCTTGCCCGCCGCGCCGAAGTCGAAGAGACGGAAGGCGCCCCCGAAGTCGACGCCCCAACCGCGGCCGGGAAGGCTGTTCAGCTTGAAGTCGAAATCGTCCAGATTCTTCGCGCCGGCGTCATATTTTGGCGTGACGCCCGACATGCGCATGGTGGCGCGCGAGGAGAGTTCCCATTTCCGCGTGCCGCCTTGCACGTTCAGTCGATCAACCTCAAGTTGCATGTCGCCCGCGCCCAGCAGCAGTTTCGGGCGGACGCCAAGGATCAGGCGGCCTCCCAGGAGCGCGCGGGAGTAGCCCAGGCCAATCTCCATGTAGCCGACGGCCGAGGCCTTCAGGCCGGAGAGGTCGTACAGTTTTTCGTCATTCTCCTGATCCTCGAAACCCCGCTTCAGCAGCTCGAAGAGGCCTCGCGGCAGATCCACGCTGAACCGCGTGCGGATGCCCGCGTGGATCGTCCAGTACGATCGCCCGGCGGGGAAGCCCAGCGAGAAGATGTCGCTGCCCGCCGAGGCCGACACGTAGTTGTGATCGGCGATGTTGGAGAGGAACTTGTCCGCCTGCACGTCCCTGTGCATGAAGGTCATCGTCTTCACGGGCGAGGAGGGGTTTTCGCGGTACGGGAAGATGAAGTTTTCCAGCGTGAGGGTGTTCGTGCGCACCTCCGCGAAGGCGTTGCCCGCGCCCGGGAACCCGATGTAGCCGTTGGTGGGATGCAGGGCGGGATTGAGGAAAGTGCGCAGGTGCGAGGAGGTCATGAAGTAAGCCCCGCGCGCCGTTTGCGCGTTGGCGTCGTTGGCGGCCGGCAGCGCGCAGAGGATGGCGGCGGCGGCGATGTATATATATAGTGTCTTCATCGTGTCGCGGTTTTATTCGTCAAGGTCAAGAAACATTCCCCCCGTTTTGAGCACGAGGTCGCGCAGCACGAGGTAATCCGTTTGGGCGAGGTTCACGTCGGAGCAACCCGTGAAAACGAAGACGATGCGGACGCCCCGCGCCTCCGTCATGTGGCGAAGGTAATCGCCACTGATGTGCATGGCGAAGTCCTGCCCGATGGTGTTGAGCGCGTCGCCATCGTCCACGGCGACGGATCCGATGATGTTGTCCTGACTATCCAGGATGTTTAGTTTCATGACGATGCCGGCATCGTTGTCCAGGGCGGCAACGGCCAAGTCCAGCTTGCCTTCCAGGGAAATATCGCCGGCGCCCTCGAAGAAGAATTTGCCGATGATGTCCTCCGTGAAGATGTCCTGGATGACGTATTCCAGGGCGAAGGTGCCGGGGTCGTCGGGGATTTCGATTTTCGTGAGATTTTCCATCAACCAGGCCGTGTCCACGCTCCCGACGGGGATGGGCGGGAGGTAGAAGACCGCCTCGGTGTTCAAATCGTCGAGGTCGTAGTTTTCGTCCACGCAGGCTTGCGCCACCAGGCAGGCGAGGCAGGCAATCGCGATTCTCTTTGTTAAAAGTTTATACATGTTCGTAGCTTTATTAAGTTTTCGCGGGCGAAAGTATAAAAATTTTTTCAAAAACAGGCAGCGCGAGGGGGACGCGTCACGAATTTTGATGCGAGGGGGGCGCGTGGCGTTTCAAAAAGTGGCCGTGAGGTTCCCGAAACCGCTGGCGGTGTTCCTGAAACCGTCTCCATTACCTTCGAAACCGCCCGCGTTGCCCCCGAAACCCCGAAAAATCCCGCTAAAACCCTACCTTCGCGTTATGTTACAAGTACTATTTGTCAGGCTTCCCGGCGTCTCGAGCGATCTTTCCCGCCCCCCCCTCGCCGCCCTCCACCGGCAAGCGGGAGAGGCATTGACGCGACACTTCCTCCTCCGCGAGGGGCGCGACCACCGCCAGGAAATCTGCCGTGGCGCGCACGGGAAACCCTATTTCGCCGCCGAAAACGGCCTCTATTTTAACATCTCTCACTCCGGCGACCTCGTGGTGGCGGCCTTTTCAGACCGGGAGGTGGGGATCGACATCGAACGCCGCGGCCGCCCCCGCCTGGCCGTTGCCGAGCGCTTTTTTCACCCGCGAGAGGTCTCCCGCCTCCGCGCCGTGCCCGCGGGGAGCCTCCTGCGCCTCTTCGCGGACTACTGGTCGGTCAAGGAAAGTTTTCTAAAATACCTCGGCACGGGGCTTTCCCGGTCGCTATCCACCTTCCGCGTGGAGATGGACGCCGCCTCCATCTCCCTGTACGAGAACGACACCCGCCTCCCCCTGCACCTCCACCCCTGCCCCGTCGACGATGCGTACTCCTGCTTCGCGTGCAGCGAATCGCCCGTCCCGCCCCTCGTCGAGGAGATCCCCCGGGCGCGCCTGCGCGTCGACAACCTGCCGTGATGTCGGCCATTCCTTTGCCGTGAAATCTCCCCCCGGGACGCCTTTTTTCACTCGCCCCGTCGCGTAGCCCGCTCTTTATCCCCCGCGTAAATTAAGGTATCGAAAAATAATTTTACCCCGCAAATGTTTATAATCAACTGCGGGGATGCAACTTGCAGTGCCATCATTAACAAATTAAATAATTTCCGTATAAATTTTTCTTTGTCAATTTTGATAATTAAGTGACGGCACTTATTTTTGCTTTTTGAAAATGGGGGTGGGTATTGCCATCTTTTTAGGGTAATCTCCGCAACCAACGCATAAAAAGTTTTCTGATTACGTGTCTTTGTGAATAAAACATTTTTAGGACTAAACAATTATCGACTATGAAGAGAAACAGTTTTTCAATTATCGCGGGATGTTGTCTGCTCGCGTGCATTTTTGTCGGTTGTGGCGACAAAAACGACAATGGCTACGCGGGAACGCCGTACGACCCCGCGAAGGCAGTGGAAATGACGGGATTTTACCCGGATTCGGGCGGTTTTGCCACCCGAGTGATCATCAGTGGCGCGAATTTCGGTAACAACGCCGAGGATATTCGCGTTTGGTATAACGACAAGCAAGCGACCGTTGTGGGCGTGAATGGCGAAAAGATTTACGTGGTAACCCCGCGTCAGCCGGGAGATACCTGCCTGATTTCGGTGGCCATCGGCTCCGATTCGATCTCCTTCCCCCGCCCGTTTATCTATCGCACGATGACGACGGTGACAACCATCGCCGGGCAGCAAAGCGTCAACCTTTTTGCCCCGGGAACGCTGGCCACGGCGACATTCGGCGCGCCCCATTACCTTTGCATCGACCCGGAGGGGAACCTGATCGGGAGCGACTGGTATCTTAGGTCGGGCTACTACGCGGTCTTCCTGCTCAACGAGGAGAAGGATATCATGATGATGCTCCCGCTTGCCCGTACCGTGGCGGGGGGAATGCCGACGATCGATGCCACGGGGCGGATCGTGCTTTTCCCGGCCGACTCCGGCGACGGGTACTATTTCCTTAACGCCGACCAGCAGTGGGCGGCCAAATCGCAGATGATCCTCCATCCCGACGCCGATGATATCGCCAACGGGATGAAGAATTTCCTCATCACTTACAAGGCGTCGCTGGCCACGTGCCAGCTGGACGGGATGGTGTACACGTACGGCTGGTCGACGGGCGATCTCGTGAAATTCGACCCGGTGACCCGGAAGGGGCAGTCGATCCAGAACTTTGAAACCAGCACCCAGGCCTCGCTCGTGTTCGACCCGAACAACCCGGAGCTGCTTTATATCGCGTATGTCAACAAACGAGCCATTTTCACTTATAACGTGTTGACGGAGGAGTACAAGCGGATAGCGGGCACGCTTGGCGTTTCCGGATTCAGGGACGGGGACGCGGAGGATACGCTTTTCGGGGACATCGGGCAGATGCTCTTTGACGTGAATGGCGATTTGATCATTGCCGACGCGGGCAACCATTGCATCCGCAAGTTCGACCGCGCTACCAACAAGGTCTCCACCATCATCGGTCGCCCCGGCGTGGCCAACTACCAGGACGGGAACGCGGAAGACGCCCTCTTTAACTACCCGACAGGCCTCGCCATCGACAAAGATTACAACATTTACATCGCCGATTGTAACAACCATTGCATCCGCAAACTATCCATACAGTGATTGTCGCGGTGTTATTTATAAATTAGAAGAAGATGATAAGGAACTTATTTTTATGGATTGCTTTGGTGATGCCTGTCTTCGCGATGGCTCAACAGCAACAGTTTACTATACAGGGAACGGTGTATGACGAGAAGAACGCGACGCTCCCCGGCGCCAACGTGTTTATCCAAAACACGACGACGGGCGCCGCTGCCGATCAAAACGGACGATTCTCGATAAGCGCCCCGCTGGGGGCGAACTTGATCGTGTCGTACGTGGGATACGAGAAGTTTGAAATGATTGTCAAAGAGAACGTGAGAGACCTCGTGGTCACGCTCAAGCCAACCGGCGAGCTGGAGGAGGTAGTGGTGACGGCATTTGGTCGCACGCAGCGCAAGATCAGCGTTGTTGGTGCGGTCACGACGGTCGACGTAAAAGAGTTGCAAGTGCCGGCAACGTCGATGGCGAACATCATCGGTGGACGCGTGGCGGGCATCATCAACATGCAGTCGAGCGGGGAACCTGGTCGGAATATCTCCGACTTTTGGGTGCGCGGCATCGGGACATTCGGTACGAACGACAAGGCGCTGGTGCTGATAGACGGCCTCGAGGGGACGCTCAGCTCGCTGGATCCCGCAGACGTGGAGTCCTTCTCGGTGCTGAAGGACGCCTCCGCCACGGCAGTGTACGGCGTGCGCGGCGCCAACGGCGTGGTTATCGTGACCACGAAGCGCGGCGGCGAGGGGAAATTGCGCCTCACCGCTCGCGGCAACGTCACCTTTTCCACGCTCACCAAAATGCCTGACTACGTGGGTGCGTACGACTATGCCACGTTGCTGAACGAGGCCTTGGTCGTCCGCGGCAACCAGCCGAAATATTTCCAGCGCGAGTTGGATATTATAAAGTATCGCCTCGACCCCGACCTCTACCCCGACGTCTCCTGGCAGGACGAGGTCATCAAGGACTGGGGCTTGCAACACACCTACTATTTAAGCGGACAGGGTGGTGGTGACATCGCCAAATACTTCCTCAGCCTCTCGATGTCGCTGGAAGATTCCGCCTACAAGATGGACAAAAAAAGCGATTACCGCTCCGGCGTGGGGTACAACACCTACAACTATCGCACGAACCTCGACCTGAAGATCACCTCGTCCACCAACCTCTACTTCGGCACGGATGGCAACCTGAGCATCCGCAACACGCCCGGGTTGACGAACACCGACCTCGTCTGGCAAGCGCAGGCGCAACTGACCCCCTTGTTGTTGCCGACCCGTTACTCCACGGGCGAGCTGCCGGCATACGGTCGGGATGGCAACTCGTCGCCCTACGTCCTGCTGAACTACACGGGCAACAAGTCCGAACAAACCTATAGCGGGAAAATGACCCTGGCCATAAACCAGAACCTGGACATGCTGCTCGACGGCCTCTCCCTGAGGATACAGGGCGCCTACAACAACCAGTCGCGCTTCAACGAAAGCCGCACCGTGATGCCCGAAATGTACTGGGCATCGGGTCGCGACGTCTACGGCCGCCTCCTGCTGGCCAAGCGCGTGGAGCGCGTGGCGGCAACCTACGACTACTCGCAAGGGCAAAGTCGCAAGTACCATTTCGAGAGCACGCTGAACTACGAAAAAGTCTTCGCCGCGAAGCACCGCTTCTCCGGCCTGCTATACTACTACATGAGCGACGAAAAAGACACCAGCCAGATCGGCACCACCTCCGGCGTCAACAGGAGCATGTCGGCCTTGCCGCGTCGTTACCAGGGCATCTCCAGCCGCCTCTCCTACGGCTACGTCGACACCTACTTCCTCGACTTCAACTTCGGCTTCACGGGCAGCGAAAACTTCCAGCCGGGCAGACAATTCGGTTTCTTCCCGTCGATTGCCGGGGGCTGGGTACCCACGCAGTACAACATCGTGCGGGAAAAACTCCCGTGGCTAACCTTCCTTAAAATCAGGGGATCGTACGGCACGGTGGGCAACGACCGCATCTCCTCCCGTCGTTTCCCCTACCTCACCCTCGTCAACGAAAACGCCTCCATCGCCTGGGCGAGCGGCCTGGCGGGAATCACGGAAAGCGGCCTCGGCGCGGACAACCTAATGTGGGAAAAAGCCATCAAGGCGGACGTCGGGATCGAGGGCAAACTCTTCGACAACAAACTCTCCTTCACCATCGACTGGTTCACCGACCTCCGCGACGGCATCTTCCAGGCGCGCGCCACCATACCCGGCTACGTGGGCTTACTGCAAATGCCCTACGGCAACGTCGGCAAGATGAAAAGCTGGGGATCGGACGGCAACATCGCCTACAGCCACGCCATCACGAAAGACATCACCTTCACCCTCCGCGGCAACTACACCTTCTCCCGCAACAAAATAGAAAACTGGGAGCAAGCCCCGCAGAAATTCCCCTACCAATCATACAACGGCTACACCAACGGCACCCTCCGCGGCTACAAGGCGCTTGGCCTCTTCCGCGACGAGCAGGACGTGGCATCCAGTCCCGTCCAATCCTTCGGTGGCAAAGTAATGCCGGGCGACATCAAGTACAAAGACGTCAACGGCGACGGCGTGGTCAACACCGACGACATGATACCCCTCTCGGATCCCACCTACCCCCGCGTCATGTACGGCTTCGGCGGCGAGATTCGCTACAAGGACATCACCCTCGGCGTCCTCTTCAAGGGCACGGGACACACCCCCTTCTACCACGTCGGCCAGGTCTACAACGACGCCATCGGCGGCATGGGCTACGTCCCCTTCCACGGCGGCCTGACGGGCAACGTGCTCACCATCGCCAACGACCCCCGCAACCGCTGGATCCCCGCGGACTACGCCAGCGAGCACGGCATCTCCCCAGCCCTTGCCGAGAACCCCAACGCGCGATTCCCCAGGCTGGACTCCGAGCGCAACGCCAACAACTCGCAGCTATCCACCTTCTGGCAAAGCGACGGGCGCTACCTGCGCTTGCAGGAAATCACCCTCAACTACCACCTCGCCACCGACCTCCTGCGGCACGTGGGCATCTCCTCGGCCGACATCCAGCTCGTCGGATCCAACCTCCACGTCTGGGACAAGGTCAAACTCTTCGACCCCGAACAAGCCAGGAGCAACGGACAAGTATACCCCATCCCCTCGCGCTACACCCTACAACTTTACTTAAACTTTTAAACACCTCTAAAAATGATAAAGGCAAGAATTTTAAACGCCTCCCTCCTCGGCAAAGCGCTCGTCGCTTTCATCACCCTGGGAGCCACACTTGGCATCAGCTCGTGCAACTTCCTCAACGTTGACGACTCCTTCAACATGACCATGCAATACGACTCGGTATTCTCCAACAAATACAACATCGAGCGCTACGTCTGGGCAACCGCCGCCTCCTTCCCCAACGAATCCTCCATCTTCGGCGGCAACTACACCCCCGGCCCCTTCGCCACCGACGAAGGCTTCTTCCGCTCCTGGGGCACCAGCGAATACCACGGCATGGCCTACGTCCTCGGCTACGTCTCCCCCACGAACCTCTACGACATGAACACCTGGAACTCCATGTACATCATCATCCGCAAGGCAAACACCATATTCGCCCGCATGCACGAAGCCACCGACATGACCACCCTCGAACGCCTCCAGCTATCCGGCTACGTCCGCTTCATGCGCGCCTACGCCTACTACCACATGGCCGTCAAATACGGCCCCGTCGTCCTCATCGGCGAAGAACCGCTCGAAAACAACGAAGCCCCCGCCTACTACAACCGCGCCCGCTCCACATTCGACGAAACCTGCGACTACATCTGCGCCGAACTCGAAGCAGCCGCCCGCGACCTCCCCATGCCGGAACAAATCGCCGTCACCAACTTCGGGCGTCCCCACAAAGCCGCAGCCCTGGGACTCGTCGCCCGCCTGCGCCTCATCCAGGCCAGCCCCCTCTACAACCCCAGCCCCGGTAACCCAGCCGCCGCCATATACTTCGGCACCTGGAAACGATCCGCGGACGGGGAAAACTACATCTCCCAGACATACAACGAGCAAAAATGGGCAGACGCCGCCCTCGCCGCCAAAAAAGTCATGGAAATGGGCATATTCTCCCTCTACACCTCCAAGCGCGTCTCCGACACCCCGCCCCTCCCCGCCACCGTCTCCGCCGCGGACTTCCCCGACGGCGCCGGGAACATCGACCCCTTCCGCTCCTACTCCGACATGTTCACGGGCGAAGCCGTCGCCGCCCGCAACCCCGAATACGTCTGGGGGCGCAACTCCACCGTCGTCCAGGACTACACCCGACACTCCTTCCCCGGCGCCGCCTACGGGGGATACAACGGACTGGGCGTGACACAAAAAGTAGTCGACGCCTACCGCATGGTCGACGGACGCGACATCCACGACTCCAGCCCGGAATACCCCTACCAAACCACCGGCACCATCGGCAGCAACACCACCTTCTCCGGCTACCAGCTCAGGAGCAACGTCCACAACATGTACGTCAACCGCGAAATGCGCTTCTACGCCAGCATCGGCTACAGCGGACGCCTCTGGACGTGCAACTCCACCTCCGACAACGGCGCCAAAAACGTCATCGTCACCTACGACATCAGCGGCAACGCCGGCAAAAACATCGCCATGACATCCACCACCTCCAACTACCCCATCACCGGCTACGTCCTCACCAAATACATCCACCCCGACGACGCCTGGGGAGGAGCCGCCGCCCAGCGCCTCCAGAAAAACTTCCCCATCATCCGCTACGCCGAAATCCTACTCTCCTACGCCGAAGCCCTCAACAACCTCACGAGGGACTACACCTACGACGACCCCCTCACCGGCAACACCTACAACATCACCCGCGACAAAAACGAAATCGCCCGCGCCTTCAACCAGGTACGCTACCGCGCCGGCCTCCCCGGCCTCACCGCCGCCGAACTCGACGACCCGCGGCAGGTACAAGCCCTCATCGAACGCGAGCGACTCGTCGAATTCCTCTTCGAGGACAGGAGATACTACGACGTCCGCCGCTGGGGAAAATACGAAGAAACCGAAAACCAGCTCATCATGGGCATGAACACCGACGCCTCCGGCGACGCCTACTACACCATCGTCCCCGTCAACGACGCCTACGCCCGCAACCGCGTCGTCGACAGGAAACTCGTCCTCCTCCCCCTGGAACTAAACGAAGTACGCAAAGCCCCCTCCCTGGACCAAAACCCCGGCTGGCAGGACTAAAAAACAATTAAAAACAAACAAATCATGCGAAACAAAAACATAACATCGCTCGCCTGCGCCCTCGCCCTCTGCTGCGCCGGCTGCTCCAACAAGGACTTTTACGACAAAGAAATGTACCACCCCGTCCTCTACATGCTCAGCGAGGGAACCCAAAAAGTCTACACCGTCGTCCTCCCCTTCAACCAAACCAACCCCACAGCCTACTTCTCCGTCGGCTGTGGCGGCTCCATGCCCAACCCGGAAGAAGTCACCATCGTCATGGAACCGGACACCCTCCTCTTCGACCGCTTCAACCGATCGAACTACGACATCGACACCGCCAAATACGCCCGGCTACTCTCCCCGGACAGGTACGACATCCCCTCCTACACCGTCACCATGCCCGCCAACTCCCCCGACCAGTACGTCAAAGTCCCCATCCGGGTAAACCACCAGGGCTTATCCCCCGACTCCATCTACCTCGTCCCCCTCGCCATCAAAAGCGTCTCCCGCTACGAGGTCAACCCCGACAAGGCCAACATGCTCTTCCGCGTCGCCGTCGAAAACGACTACGCCGAGCAAGTCGCCCTCACCCTCTACCTCCAGCGCGGCACCATCACCACCGGCGCCACCGTCACCCCCGTCAACGCCTCCAAAATCGTCAACCCGCTCTCGGCCGACGAAATCCGCGTCTTCGCCGGAAACGCCGTGCAAAGCAACGCCACCACCCTCGCGGACATCATCAAGTACGCAATCACCCTCAAAATTAACCCCGACAACACCGTCACCTTCACCCCCTACGGCACCATCGAGGTAGAGCCGCTCACCACTTTCGCCAACTACAATCGCTACTACATCGCCATCGACCTGGAGACGGAAAAGAAAATCCAATCCTTCGACCTCCACTACCGCTACCGCACGCTCACCTCCGCCAACCCCGTCACCTGGAGCGCCTGGTCGGAAGTAAGAGAAACCCTGCAACGGTCGAACTAAACCGGCCACCCTCCCCTTCGCGCCGACGGTCACCCCGTCCCGCGAACCGGCGAAACCCCGTCCCCCCGGACGGGGCTTCTCTTTTCACGAGCCACTCCTCGCCCTACCCGCTGGCGCGTGCTTGTAGCCCGTGCCACCACCGGTGTTGTCGAGATATGCACGCGGGGAAGGGCGCACACGCAGGTGCGCCCCTACCCAACAATGCTGTAGGGGCGACCCTTGCGGTCGCCCTTTCCCTTTCCCGTGACTTGAGACGTAGCACGCTACGTCTCTACTGATTCCCATAATCCACGACCTGTAATCGTCCCATGAATTGTAAGTCCCTCTGTAGAGACGTAGCGTACTACGTCTCCCGGAATACCGTCAACATGCAACCGCACGCCCCTCGCGGGATCATTCGTCCTGCTGTAGGGGCGAATAATCATTCGCCCCAGAGATCGTTCACCCTGTTGTAAGGGCGAATGATTATTCGCCCCTACGGCGTTATCCACCACCGCGAGGATGCCTCGCCCATTGCTGTAGGGGCGAATAATCATTCGCCCGCCCCTTCCCGCTGGCGCGGGCT
>JAIRXZ010000116.1 GCA_031267995.1 Odoribacteraceae bacterium
TATTTTCTTCGCTTTTGCCCTCGTCGTGTTTGTTTTTGCCCTCGTCGTGTTCGTTTTCCACGCTGTAGGGGCGAATAATTATTCGCCCTCACGTGTTTCGTCATTGTTGTCATCGGGATGCGCGGGGAAGGGCGAATGATTATTCGCCCCTACGTGTTTGCCGGTGTTGTCATTGGGATCTGCTGTGGAGGCGCCCCTTGCGGGCGTCCTTTCCCGCGTCCGATAATACACACGTCGAGGGCGTCCGCGAGGGGCGCCCCTACAGCATACTCCAATAACCGTTGAGCCTGTCGAAATCGGACCGGTGGCTTCAACAAGCCCAACAACCACTACGGTGGCTGAGCCTGTCGAAGCCACAAACGACAAAAGCCAACAATCATGACCCCGGTGCTGGCGCGGACTTGCAGTCCGTGCCAGCGAAATGGTAATCTTTCAGGTGGTGGGGTATACTGTAGGGGCGCGCCTCGCGTGCGCCCATCTCTTGTGTAGAGACGTAGCGTGCTACGTCTCCGCGATTATGATTCCGATTCCTGGGACGTACATGCTACGTCTCTACAGTTGGGATGTGAATAATGACGGTGCGGTGTGACAATATCCCCCCCCAAAAAAAGGTTTTATTCACGCACGTTGTTAGCACGGCGTAAATAAAGAAACCGGGGACGTCCGCGTGGTGGGACGCCCCCGGTGATAGCCCGGTGATAGTCCGGTGATGGCTTTGGCAGAAAAGCCTCAGGGAAACGCGTGATCAGTACTTTTTACCGAACGAGATCAGTGACCGAACGCGATCAGTGACCGAACGCAATCAGTACTTTTTACCGAATTTGTTCCCGTAGAGGGTGATCAGGTTTTTATCCATCCACGAGCCGCGCATGTTGCGATTGATAATCACGCCATCGGGCGAGAGCAGCACGCAAAAGGGGATCCCGGAGAAGTTGTATTTTTTCGCGATGTCACCCTCGAATGCTCGCAAATCGGAGACTTGCAACCAGGACATTTGCTCGTCATGAATGGCTTGCTTCCATGCCTTTTCGTCGCTGTCCATCGAGATGCTCACCACGTCGAAGCCCTCCGGGTGATACAACTCGTACACCTCCTTCAGGTGCGGGATGTCCGCCCTGCACGGGCCGCACCACGATGCCCAGAACTCCAGCAAGACGTGTCGCCCCTTGGCCACGTGGTCGGAGAGTTTCACGGGGTTGCCGTCTTGATCCCGCAGCAAGAAGTCGATAAACGGCGCGCCGATCGCGGTGAGCTTCACCTCGTCCGCTCGCGCGAGGAGCGTTTGGCCCGCGGCGGACTCCCTCGCGGCCGGGGGGATTGACGACAACAGGTCGTCGATCTCGCTCGCGGTGAAGCGGGAGAGGTTTGACTGCAAGGCGTGAAGGCCTATCGCGTTGCCGGCGTTTTCGCGAACGAAGCGCGCGACGTAGGCCTTGATGTTCTCGCTCTCCAGGTCGACGCGGGTGACAAGTTCGATGCCCTCGGAGACGGGGGCTTTCTCTTTCCCCGCGCCCGGGTTCAGGTAGGCGATGTAGTCGTCGAACCGGGCGTCGCGTTGCTTGTTGATTTTCTCGAATTCAAGCTTGTAGGCGACGTAGGCGTCGTGCAACGCCGATCCTTTCACGCTGACGTTGTGGTAGGGGTACTCCCTCACCAGGTATTGCAGGGGGAGGCTGTCCAGGACGGTCGTTACCTCCACCTTTTCGTTGTCCATGAAGAGGGGGATGATCGGTTGAGGCGCGCGGCCTTCCGTTTTGACGATCTTGATGGTGAGCAGTCGCGGGTGTTCTATTTTCCCCGCGAGGGTGAAGGCGCCGTTCCTGATCACCGCGCTGTCCAGGGGCGCGGCGGCGTTTTCGGCGTAAAGGTAGACGCTCTTTCCCTCCGCGTCGCCCGCGATGTTTCCCTTGATCGAGAATCCGTCGGGCGCGCATCCCGGGAAACCCGGGGCGCAGAGCAGAAGGGCGGGCAGAATGATAAGGTTTCTTGTTTTCATCTTAAGAGGTTTTTAGCGGGCCAGGCGTATACCGTCAAGGCAGAAGTAGGGCGGGGTGCGCATGTTGCCGCCGACGTCGAGGTCGGAGGATTCCAGGTAGAAGACTACTCGCGAGACGACGCCGAGGGAGGCGAGGTCTACCCGGTACCAGTCGTTGACCACCAGGCTCCACGCGGGGTTGGCGGGGTCGCCTTTCCGGGTGCAGAGGTAGAAGGTGACCTCGCCGGTGGCCGTGTTCCCGTTGTAGCCTTTGGCGGTCAGTTTGAAGTAGTCGGCGTCCTCGTCGACCATTTTCTTGACGCCGCCGGGGACGTTCGCGTACCACACGCCGGTTTTGGCGGCGCCGCCGGGGATGTTCGGGTTGGCCACGGGGGCGGCGCTGGTGCCGTACTGATCACCGTAGACGAGGGCGAGGTAGGCGTAGGTGGTGTTGGCCACAAGGACGTGTTCCACCACGGCGGGGGTTTCCAGCGTGAAGAAGGCGTCGTCGCCGTCAACACGGGCGACGGCGTAGACTTCGGTGGCGTTGGGGTAGCGGGTGTAGACGCTGAAGATGTTGGAGTCTAAGGCCTGTGGCGTGGCCGTCCAGGTGAAGGAGCGGTTGTTGCGGTTGGAGTAGGCGAAGCCGGCGTAGGTGCCGTCGCTCTTTTTGTTGGTGTTGAAGGTGACGGCGTTTTGATGGGCTGCCCTGGAGGTGAATCCGTTTTCGGGGATGACGTGCGTGAAGCGGTCGAGGGAAAGCTCGTTCATGGTGACGTCGTTCGGGATGGGCACGAGCAGGTCTCGATCGTCCGAGCAGGCGGTGGCGGCGAGGAAGATAGTGGCGAGTATTAAATTCTTCATGATATATCGTGTTTGATGTTTAGTTGTATCCCGGGTTGGGGATCATTCTCGTGTTTTTGTTCAATTCCGCTTCGGGTATCGGCCAGCAGTATTGGTTTTCCGTGAAGTTCACGTCTTGCTTCAACGTGTAGATCCAGGGTTTTCCTTGTGCCGGGCTGGCATCGGTGTCGTTGATAAAGCGGAGGGAGGCGAAGTACTCGCTGCCATTTTCGAGGAATTGCTCCATACATATCTCCTGGAAGAGAAGACGCAGCAGATCCTTTTTGCTCGCGGCGGCGAATGCCGGCAAGACGGGGTTGGTACGCTTGGCGCGCATCTCGTTCACCGGGGCGAGCGCCTCGGCCACGGAGTATTCGTCGAGGCGAGCTTTCAACTCGGACTCCATCAGGTATAGCTCGGCGTAGCGGAAATAGTAGGCGGTGTAGGGGGCGTTTGGCGTGGCGTAGCGTCCCCCGTGGTACAGCTTCACGACGGCAAATTGAATGCTTTCGTCCCATGTCTCCGGGGCGCGGGCATTGCCCATCACCAGCGGGTAGCGGGCGTCGGCCTTTAGCCAACCGTCGGGGATGGTGTAGTACACGTTGCGATAGCCGACGTTGTAAGAGTAGTCAAAGTCGCTATTGGCAATGTTGCTTTTGTCGCCCAGGTAGCGCGCCCACAGCACCTCCTTGGAGTTCCAGCCGGCCGCGTACATCGCGACGATGTCCGATTCCATGCCCCACGACGGGATGTTTTCGCCTCTAAGCGCCAGGACGATTTCCAGCGCGTCTTTGAGGTCTTGGGTATTTTGGCGCATCGCCCCGCGGTAGAGGAGGAGCTTCGCTTTCAACACTTGCGCCATCTGGCGGGAGAGGTAGCGGGGCGATGTGAAGGCGGGCATCGCGGCGATGGCGGCTTCCAGGTCTTCAAATATCTTGGTGTAGGACTCCCCCACCGTCAGCCTGGCCACTTGCAAGTTGCCCAGGTCGGACATTTTATCCCTGTACAACAGCCCGTGTTCGACGTCGTCCGCCTCCCACCAATGGCCGAATAACCAGAATAAATTGGCGTTAGCCCATGCCCTCATGCAGCGCGCCTCGGCGATCATTTCCGCCTTGCGTTCCGGCGAGGGGTATTTGTTGTCGGCCAAGCCCGACAGCGCCTCTATGGCGGCGTTCGTGGAGTTGACTAAGGCGTAATAGGCCAGCCAAACGCTCTGCCCGGTGCCGTAATTTGCCTGGTAGGCGGCGTTATATTCCGCCGTGTAGTACTGGTAAAAACCGCCTTGCGAGGACAACCGACAGGGGATTACTCCTCCCAGAGCTGACTGGTCTTCTATCACGGAGTACATGCCGTTGAGTACGTTCAGCGCCCCGTTGTAATCCGTGACCGCGTTCTCTAACGTCAGGTTGTACCTGGGCACCTGATCGAGAAACTTCTCGCAGGAGATGCACGCCAGGACGATCAATAGTTGGTATAGTTTTTTCATCGAGCGTCTTTATTTTAATGTTACTTTCAAACCTACGTTATACGTTCTTGCCGAGGGGTAATAGCTATAGTCCACACCCATGTTATAGAAGGCGCTGTTGGTGGTGCTGAAGTTTCCTTGCGGATCCATGCCGGGGTACTTCGTCCAGGTAAAGAGGTTCGTGGCCTGGAAGGTGAGGTCAACGGCGTTAACCACGCTTGTTCCAAACAATTTCCGGGGCAAGCGATAGCTGACATTCAGCGCGGAGAGGCGGAGGAAGGAGGCGTCGTGAATGTAGCGGTCGGTGACAATGTTGTTATCGCCCCAGCCGTAGTACATCGCCCGCGGGTAGCCCCTGTCGACACCCGGCATGAGCGTCCAGGTCTTTAGAATTTCCTTCGACGCGTTGAACACGTTGATGTCGCCGGCGCTGTTTTTCTCCTCGTCCCACAGGCGGTCGGCGCCCACGGAGTAGACAAAGGAGGCGTTTACCATGAGGCCTTTCCAGTACACGGTCGTCCCGAAACCGCCGAAGAAGTCGGGATTGGAGTTGCCTATTTCCGTGCGATCGTTCGTCGCGTCCACCCTGCCGTCTCCGTTCAAATCCATGATGTAAAGGTCGCCTTGGCGTTCAAAATTGTAACTGTCCCGGTAATAATTCTGGTTTCCCGTGGCGGGATCGTACTCCTTTAACGCGATCAACTCCTCGTTCGTCATGATCAAGCGTCCACCGTATTTATAGCCGTAGAAGACTCCCGTTTTTCCTCCCGTTTTTATCTTGAACAGGTCGTAGGTGCCTCCACCGAAGAACTCCGCGGTGCTATTTAATTTTTCCAGCGTGGTGGTATTCTTGGCAATATTAAAATCGACGTCCCACGTGAGTCCCGTCCGCTCGTTTTTAACGATGTCTACCCGGACGTCAAACTCGATGCCCCTGTTCTTGATCGAACCTATATTCTGGGTAACATTTTGGAACGAGGAAGAATAAGGAATAGGGTCGTTATACAACAGATTGTCGACATCCTTCTGGTAATAGCCCAGGGAGCCTCTCACGCGGTCGTCCCAGAATCCGAAGTCGAGGCCGATCTCTTTCTGCAATTGCGCCTCCCACTGGAGGATGTTGTTGCCCACCGACGAGGGGCGAATGCCGGGCTTCCCGTCGTAGAGCGCGGATCCCATCAGGGTGCGCCAGTCGTAGTTACCCAGGTTTTGCGAACCCGTTTTCCCGATGGATCCCCGCAATTTCAGGTAAGTGAGCACCGGGGATAACTCCTTCATGAACTCCTCCTCCGTGACGATCCATGCCAGCGCGGCCGAGGGGAAGTATCCCCACCGCTTGCTTCGCCCGAACTTGGAGGAGCCGTCCGCGCGGAAGGTGGCGGTGGCCAGGTAGCGGTTGTTCCACTTGTACTCCAGGCGGGCGAAGGAGGAGGCCAGCGCGTTGGACGTGTAACTGCTGCCGATGGAGCTTCGG
>JAIRXZ010000150.1 GCA_031267995.1 Odoribacteraceae bacterium
CCCGGGCCCCCCCCCCCCCCCCCCCGGCGCACCCCCGCCCCCCCCGGGGGCCCCCCCCCCACGTCCGGGGGGACACCCGGAACCTCCGGGGGGACACCCGGAACCTTCGGGGGGACACCCGGAACCTCCGGGGGGACTCCCGGAACTTCCGGGGGGACTCCCGGAACGAGGAATAAACCACATCAACCCACGCTAAACATTCAAAAAAATGATGGACAAAGAGCTGATTAAACAAACAATCGCCCGCCGCGTCGCCTTGGAACTCGCGGACGGCGACGTTGTAAACCTGGGAATTGGATTGCCCACCCTCGTGCCGCGCTATATCGACCCCGGCGTGCGCGTAACCCTGCAGTCGGAAAACGGACTACTCGGCCTCGGCGCGCCACCACCCGCGGGCGCCGAAAATCACGAGTGGACGGACGCGGGAGGAGGTCACGTCACCGCCGCGGCCGGCGCGTCGACGTTCGACAGCGCCGCGTCGTTCGGGATTATCCGCGGCGGGCACGTGGATGTCACCGTCCTCGGCGCGTTGCAGGTGGACGCGCGCGGGAATCTCGCCAACTGGATTATCCCGGGGAAAAAAACGCCGGGGATGGGCGGCGCCATGGACTTGCTGGTGGGCGCGCGACGGGTGATTATCGCCATGGAACACACGGCAAAAGGCGCCCACAAGATTCTTGAAGAGTGCACCCTGCCGCTTACCGCCGCCGGTCAGGTGAACCTCATCGTCACCGAGATGGCCGTCATCGCGGTGACGCCCGACGGCCTCCTGACGCTGGAAATCAACCCCGCGTTCACGCCCGATGAAGTGCGGGCGGCCACCGGCGCGCATCTCACTATACCTGATAACTTTCAACCCATGAAGCAATGAATTTTTCACTCAACCCAACCCAGGAGCTTTTCCTCGGGATGATCCGCGAGTTCGCCCGGAAAGAGGTCAAGCCCCTCGCCGCCGAAATCGACGAGCAGGAGCGTTTTCCCGCCGAAACCGTCGTCAAAATGGCGCGGCTCGGCTTGCTCGGCATCCCTTTCCCCGTCGAACACGGCGGCGCCGGCGGCGATAACCTCCTCTACTCCTTGGCCGTGGAGGAGCTTTCCCGCGTGTGCGCCACCACGGGGGTCATCCTCTCGGCGCACACCTCCCTTTGCGGCGCGCCGCTTCACGAATTTGGCACGCCGGCGCAGCGCGACAAGTACTTGCCCCGCGTCGCCTCGGGCGAGTGGATCGGCGCCTTCGGCCTGACGGAACCCAACGCCGGCACGGACGCCTCGGCGCAGCAGACGACGGCCGCGGACGCGGGCGACCACTTCCTCCTCAACGGGTCGAAGATCTTTATTACCAACGCCTCCCGCGCCGACCTGTTTATCGTTTTCGCCATGAGCGACAAGTCGAAGGGCACCCGCGGCATCTCCGCCTTTATCGTCGAGCGGGGCTTTCCCGGTTTCGCCGTCGGCAAGGAGGAGAAGAAGCTGGGCATCCGTGGATCAGCCACTTGCGAGCTGATCATGCGCGATTGCGTTGTCCCGAAGGAGAACCTCCTTGGCCAGATCGGCAAGGGATTTTCCATCGCCATGAAGACGCTCGACGGCGGCCGCGTGGGCATCGCCTCGCAAGCCCTCGGCATCGCCCAGGGGGCGCTGGACGAGACGGTCAAGTACGTGAAGGAGAGACGGCAATTCGGGAAATCCATAGCGCAGTTCCAGAATACCCAATTCCAGCTGGCCGACCTCGAAACCCGCGTGCAGGCAGCCCGGTTGCTGGTGCGCGCCGCCGCCTGCAAAAAGGACAGGGGGGAACCCTACGCCGCCGACGCCGCCATGGCCAAGCTGTTTGCCTCCGAAACCGCGATGGAGGTGACTACCAAGGCCGTGCAATTGCATGGCGGATACGGTTACACGCGCGATTACCCCGTGGAACGCATGATGCGCGACGCCAAAATCACCGAGATTTACGAGGGTACCTCCGAGGTGCAGCGCATGGTGATCGCGGCGAATCTCCTTAAATAACGCCTAATCCTGAAAGACATGAACACGATTGTTTGCATCAAACAGGTGCCCGATACTACCGAAATCAAGCTCGACCCGGTCACCGGCACCATGATCCGCGAGGGCGTCCCCAGCATCATGAACCCCGACGACAGGTCGGGCTTGGAACTCGCCCTGCAACTGCGCGAGCGCCACGGCGGTACGGTCACCGTCATCACGATGGGGCCGCGACAGGCCGAGGCGATTCTCAGAGAGGCGCTGGCGCTGGGCGTCGACAGGGCGATTCTGCTGAGCGACCGGAAGTTCGCGGGCGCCGACACGCTGGCCACTTCCAACACCCTCGCCGGGGCGTTGCGCGCCCTCCCGTTTGACGTGATTATTACCGGCCGGCAGGCCATCGACGGCGATACCGCGCAGGTGGGGCCGCAGATCGCCGAGCATCTCGACCTGCCACAAGTGACTTACGTCGAGCGGGCAAGCCTGGAGACGCCCGCCGCCCTCCGCGTCCGCCGCGCCGTGGAGGAGGGGCATCAGACGGTGGAGGTCGACCTCCCGTGCCTGCTCACCGTCCTCGCCGGCGCCGTCGAGCCGCGCTACATGAGCGTTCGCGGCATCATCGAGGCATATAATAAGGAGATCGAGCAGTGGGACTACTCCCGCGTGACGGTCGACGAGCGCGCCATCGGCTTGGCCGGCTCCCCGACGCGGGTGTTCAAGTCGTTCTCGCGCGGCGCCAAAAACGCCTGCGAGCCGCGCGAGCTGCCCGTGGAGGAGGCCGTCGACCTGATCCTCGCCGGGCTTCGCGAAAAATTCATCATCTAAATTATCGACAATGGACAAGACCGAGTATAAAGATATTTTCGTCTTCGCGGAGCAACGCGAGGGCGTACTCCAGGAGGTGGCCGCGGAGCTGCTGGGGAAGGCCAGGGAACTCGCCGACAAGTCGGGGGAACGGGTGCGCGCCCTCCTGCTGGGCGAAAACGTCGCCCCGCTGGCCGCCGAGTGCATCGCCCGCGGCGCCCACGCGGTGTTGCTGGTGGAGGCTCCGGAGCTGGCCGTCTACACGACGGAACCCTACGCCCAGGCGATGTACCACCTGGTGGCCACGCGCCACCCCTCCATCCTGCTGCTGGGGGCGACGACCATCGGGAGAGATCTCGCCCCGCGCCTCTCCGCCCGGCTGGCCACGGGGTTGACGGCCGATTGCACGGGGCTGGAAATTTCGGACGACGGCGACCTGCTGATGACCCGGCCTGCCTTCGGGGGCAACCTGATGGCGACCATCCTCTGCAAGGAGCATCGCCCGCAGATGTCGACGGTGCGTCCCGGCGTGGCGCGTCCGCGGCCGCTGGATCCGGGGGCGCGCGGCGACGTGGAGCGGGTGACGATCCCCTTCAATCCCGTGAAATTCAGGACGCGCGTGACGGGCTTCGAGCCGGCGGAACGCTCCCGCGTGGACATCGCTGCCGCCCGCGTGCTGGTGTCGGGCGGTCGGGGCATGGGGGGCGCCGAGGGCTTCCGCCTGCTGGAGTCGCTGGCCGACGCGCTGGGCGCCGAGGTGTCGTCGTCGCGAGCCGCCGTGGACGACGGGGTGGCGGCGCGCGAGCGGCAAGTGGGGCAAACGGGCAAAACCGTGCGCCCGGATCTTTACATTGCCGCCGGCATCTCCGGCGCCGTCCAGCACCTGGCGGGGATGGAGGAGTCGGGGTATATCGTCGCGATAAACAAGGACCGGACGGCGCCCGTCTTCCAGGTGGCCGACCTCGGCATCGTGGGGGATGCCCGGCAAATCATCCCGGCGCTGGAGAGAAGAATACGATTAACACGCTCAAAATAAAAATGATGAACAACGTTTATGTAATCGCCGCCAAACGGACGGCAATCGGCAAGTTCCTCGGCGCGCTTGCCACCGTGTCTGCCGCCGATTTGGCGGCCGCCGTGATCAAGGATATTCTCGCCACCACCGGCGTTCCACCCGCCGAGGTGGACGAGGTGATTGTCGGCAACGTGCTCCACGCCGGGCTGCGGCAGGGGGTAGCCCGTCAAGCCGCCATCAAGGCGGGATTGCCGCACGAGGTGCCCGCTCACGGCATCAACATGATTTGCGGCAGCGGCATGAAAAGCGTCATCGCCGCCACGAATGCCATCCGCGCGGGGGAGGCACACCTGGTGCTGGCGGGAGGCACGGAGTCGATGTCCGGCGCGGGTTTCGTGCTGCCGGCGACTGTCCGCGGGGGGGTGAAGATGGGGGATATCGCCGCGCTCGACCACGTGGTGTGCGACGGGCTGACGGACGCTTTTTCCGGCGCGCACATGGGCATCACGGCCGAAAACGTGGCGGAGCGCTACTGCATCTCCCGCGGCGATCAGGACGAGTTTGCCTTCCAGTCGCAACGCAGGGCGATTGAGGCCATCGACGCCGGGTGGTTCAAGGACGAGATCACGCCCGTGATTGTCCGCGGCAGGTCGGGCGAGACCGTCGTGGATACCGACGAGTTTCCCAACCGGGCTTCCACGCCTGAGAAGCTGGCGTCGCTGAAACCCGCTTTTAAACAGGGGGGAACCGTGACGGCCGGCAACGCTTCCGGGATCAACGACGGGGCTTCGTTCCTGCTGCTGGCGTCGGCCGAGGCGGTGAAGCGGCTGCACCTGACGCCCATGGCGGAGGTGGCGGCGACGGGGCAGGGGGGCGTCGATCCCGCGTTGATGGGGATGGGGCCGGTGCCCGCGATTGCCGACGCGCTGGGCAAGGTCGGGCTGGGGTTGAGGAAGGTCGACCTGATCGAGTTGAACGAGGCGTTCGCGGCGCAGTCCGTCGCGGTGATCCGGCAGCTGGCCGCCGATCACGGGGTGACGGAGGGGTGGATCCGCTGTCGCGCCAACGTGAACGGCGGGGCTATCGCCCTGGGACACCCGATTGGCGCTTCGGGCAACCGGATCACCGTGACGCTGTTACACGAGATGCTTCGCCGCGGGGATTCGCTCGGCCTGGCCGCTCTCTGCATCGGCGGGGGGATGGGGTGCGCCTTGCTGCTGCGGGCTTTCCGCGGGTGACGCGAGGGGGTAGTCGCCCGGCCGCGGCGCTATTACTGTAGTGATGGAGTTCATCACTGTAGTGGTGAAGTTTATCACTGTAGTGGTGAAGTTTATCACTGAAGTGATAGCTTTCATCACTGTAGTGACAACTTTCATCACTGTAGTGATGGAGTTCATCACTGTAGTGATAGCGTTCATCACTCCAGTGACAGCGTTCATCACTGTAGTGACAGCGTTCATCACTGTAGTGATGGCCTCGCGCGAGCGTCAGTCCATGCTCTGTTCGGTGCTGTTGGCGGTATCCACGAGGATGTCGAACTCCTCCGGTGTGAGGTCGTTAAAGTAAAAATTGATGGGATCGATGCAATTGCCATTCCTGCGCACCTCGTAGTGGAGGTGGGGGCCGGTGGCGCGTCCGGTGCCGCCGAGGAAGCCGATGATGTCGCCCCGTTTCACCCTCTGTCCCGTGGTGACGTTGACCCTGTCCATGTGCGCGTAGAGGGTCTTGTAATTGAACCCGTGATTGACGATGACGTGGCGACCGAAGCCGTTGCCCACGTTGCTGACCTCGACGGTGCCGTTGCCGGTGGCGTAGATGGGGGTGCCGATGGGGCCTCCGAAGTCCATGCCCCTGTGCGGTTTGAGGACGTGGTCGATGGGATCCTGCCGGTAGCCGAAGGCCGAGGTGATGCGGCAGGCGGCGGAACTGAGGACGACGGGGAGAATGGCCGGGATGGAGGCGTGCATCTCGGCCTTGTTGCGGGCGAGGTGCTCGACCTCGTCGTAGGATTTGCTTTGGACGTAGATGGCCTTGGAGAGCATGTCGATTTTGCGGGTGGCGCCGATGATCAGGTCGGCGTTGTTGAAGTGGCGGAGATGCTCGTAGCGATCGGCGCCACCGGTGCCGGCGCGGCGGACGGCGGGGGCGATGGGGTCTGTTTCAAAGATGACGCGATAGATGTTGTCGTCGCGCTGTTCAAGGTCGGAGAGGGTTTCGTAGAGGCGGGAGACGTTGTTGGAGAGGAGGTTGTATTGCGACAGAATCTCCTCGTTTTCCCTTTTCAAGACGTTCTCCTTTGGCGACGGGAAGAAGTTCCAAAAGAGGATGCACCAAATGATGGCCAATGAAAAACTGGAGAAAAATTTGAGAGACCATCTCCTGATTTTCTTCCGGACGGTGATCTCTACCTTATCGAACGATAACGTTTCCGTGTTGAAGTGGTATCCTGCTTTTATCATGGTGATAGCACGCTGGTTTTAATTAAAAACGATGAACGCTCGCGAAGTTAAAAGAAAAAATTTAAATTTGCAACCCCGCCGGCAAGCGGCGTTTTTTGATCATGCACGAAATACTAATTTAAAATCAATGATATGACCTCCACGGAGATCAGGCAACGGTTCCTGGATTTTTTTGAAAAGCGAGCGCACGCGATCGTCCCTTCCGCCCCCATGGTGATCAAGGGCGATCCCACGCTGATGTTTACCAACGCGGGAATGAACCAGTTCAAAGACGTGTTCCTGGGGAACGCGCGCCCGAAGTCGCGCCGGGTGGCGGACGCCCAGAAGTGCCTGAGGGTGTCGGGCAAGCACAACGATCTGGAGGAGGTGGGGCACGACACGTACCACCACACGATGTTCGAGATGCTGGGCAACTGGTCGTTCGGCGATTATTTCAAGCGGGAGGCCATCGCGTACGCCTGGGAATTTTTGACGGTGGAGATGGGTCTGGACGCCGATCGCCTCTACGCGACGGTGTTCGAGGGGAGCGAGGAGGATGGCCTCCACATGGATCGCGAGGCGCTCTCCTGCTGGCGATTGCACCTGCCCGAAGAGCGCATACTGGGGGGAAAGAAAAAGGACAATTTCTGGGAGATGGGCGAGCAGGGGCCGTGCGGCCCGTGTTCCGAGATTCACGTGGATCTGCGCCCCGACGAGGAGCGGGCGCTGGCGCCGGGACGGGAGCTGGTGAACGCGGGCAACCCGCTGGTGATAGAGGTGTGGAACCTGGTGTTCATGCAATATAATAGGAAGGCGGACGGGAGCCTGGAGCTGCTGCCGACGCATCACGTGGATACCGGCATGGGGTTCGAGCGACTTTGCATGGCCGTGCAGGGGAAACAGTCGAACTATGACACCGATCTGTTTGCCCCGCTGATTGCCGAGATTGCCCGGCTCGGCGGGATTACTTACGGCGAGGATCCCCGCACCGACGTGGCCGCGCGCGTGGTGGCTGATCACCTGCGTACCATCGCGTTTGCCATCACGGACGGGCAGCATCCCTCCAACGTGAAGGCGGGGTACGTCATCCGCAGGATCCTGCGCCGGGCGGTGCGATACGCGTACACGTTCCTGAACCAGAGGGAGGCCTTCATGTTCAAGCTGATCCCGACGCTGATAGAGATCATGGGGAGCCATTATCCCGAACTCGTTGCCCGCCGCGAGCTGATCGCGCGCGTGATCGAGGAGGAGGAAAATGCCTTCTCCAAAACGCTGGACAAGGGGATTAAACTCCTGGAAAAGATCGTCGAAAAGACCCGCGAGGAGGGAAGCCAAACGGTGCACGGGGAGGTGGTTTTCGAGCTGTACGACACGTACGGGTTCCCGCTGGATTTGACGGAGCTGATCCTCCGCGAGGTCGGCCTGGGCGTTGACCTGCAGGAGTTCGAGGCGGAGATGAAGGCGCAAAAGGAGCGCTCCCGCTCGGCCGCCGCCGTGGATACCGACGATTGGGTGGAGCTGACCTTCGACGAGACGCAGGAGTTTGTCGGCTACGATTTCACCGAAGTGGAGGTGCAGGTGGCGCGCTACCGGCGGGTGACGACGAAGGGCAAAACCCTTTACCAGCTTGTCTTTAACCTTACCCCCTTCTACGGGGAGGGGGGAGGACAGGTGGGCGATAGCGGCCTCCTCGTCTCGGAACGCGAGACGGTGCGGGTGATCGACACCCAAAAGGAGCTGGGGCTGACCGTGCACCTCGTCGAGCAACTGCCGGAGGATCCAACCCGCCCCTTCCTCGCCAAGGTGGACGCCGAACGGCGCACGGTGGTGGCCAACAACCACACGGCCACGCACCTCCTCCACCGCGCCCTCCGCGAGGTGCTCGGCGCGCACGTGGAGCAGAAAGGATCGTACGTGAGCGACGAGTACCTGCGCTTCGATTTCTCTCATTTTCAAAAGATGACGGACGATGAACTGGAGCGCGTGGCCACCCTCGTCAACCGCGAAATCCGGGCGAATCTCCCCCTGGAGGAGCGCCGCGCCGTCCCCGTGGCGACGGCCAAAAACATGGGCGCCATCGCTCTTTTTGGCGAAAAGTACGGCGATCTGGTGCGCGTCGTCAAGTTTGGCGACTCCGTGGAGCTGTGCGGTGGCACCCACGCCGGGGCGACCGGTCAAATCGGCTTCTTCAAAATCCTCTCCGAGTACTCCACCTCCGCGGGGGTGCGCCGGATAGAGGCCTGCACCGGCATCAAAGCCGAACAGTGCATCCGCGACTACTTCAACATGATCAAGGGTTTGGAACAAATGTTCAAATCAAACCGGGGCATCATCGAAAACGTCAAAATGGTGCTGAACGAAAACGAAGAGCTGAAAAAAGACATCGAAAAATTTGAAAACGACGGCCTCAAATTGCTCAAAGAGCGCCTCAAAAACCAGGTGAAGCACGTCGACGGCGTCAACCTCATCGTCCACCGCCTGTCGCTGCCGCCGGCGAAGGTGAAAGACCTGGCCTTCCAGCTGAAAGGGGAGGTGGACGCCCCGTTGGCGCTCGTCCTCGGCGGCGTCTACGGCGACAAACCCCACCTCACCGTCATGCTCGGCGAGCTGCTGGTGGCCGCCACGGGAGCGCACGCCGGGGAAATCGTCCGCGAGGCGGCCAAGGAAATCAAGGGCGGCGGCGGCGGTCAACCCTTCTTCGCCACGGCCGGCGGCTCGCTCCCCGGCGGCATCGACAGCGCGATAGCCGCGGCGCGCGAGATCATCCTCCGGAAACTAAAAATGGATTAACGCGCGTTTAATACGCGAAAAATCATGGTATTCTCGATAAAACAGGCTACATTTGCCTGTACGCTAATGTTAAATTAACAATTCAACAAAGGATCATTTATGAAAAACACGTCAGTTTTAGTGGCAGTCATCGCGTTGACGGGGGTACTGGTTACCTCCTGTTCTTCCCTCAGGAAGATGAAAAAGCACGCCGGGGAGATCACCTACGCGGTGACCCCGGAAACCCTAACAGCAAAGGGAGGAACGGTAGATTTAAAAGTAGACATCACCTTCCCCAAGCAGTATTTCAACAAAAAAGTGAGCCTCGAGGCCACGCCGGTATTGCGTTTCAACGGGGGCGAAAAATCCTTCGCCATGAAAGCGATGCAAGGCGAAAAGGTAGTCGGTAACAGCGAAGTAGTCTCCTACACGGCAGGCAAAACCGTCACCTACACCAGCCAAATCTCCTACGAGGATGCCATGCGCCTCTCCACCCTCGACATCGACATCGTCGGCTTCAAAGGCCTGAAATCCCTCGCCTTCACCCCCAGGCAAATCGCCAACGGCGTCGTCGCCACCGCCACGATGGTGGACAACAAACCGCGCCCCGTGCTGGGAGACGACAACTTCCAGCAAGTGATCAAGGAACAAAAAGAGGCCTCCATCTACTACCTCATCAACTCGGCGGAACTCCGCGAAAAGGAGATCTCCTCGGCCGACATTAAAAACCTGGAAACCTTCGTCAGGGAGAGAGCCGAATCCATCGGAACCCACTTGAACAGCATCGACATCCGCTCCTACGCCTCCCCCGACGGCCCCCTCGGCCTGAACGAAAAACTCGCCGACCGCCGCGAGGCCGGATCCACCTCCTTCCTCAAGAAAAAACTGAAATCGGAAGCGCTCCTCTCCCTCTTCAACCAGTACGTGGTGGCAGAGGACTGGGACGGCTTCCAAAAAGCGCTGGAAAACTCCAACATCCAGGACAAGGAGCTGATACTCCGCGTGCTCTCCATGCACACCGACCCCGAAGTGCGCGAGCGTGAAATCAAAAACATCGCCTCCGCCTTCACCGTCATCGCCGAGCAGATTCTCCCCAAACTGCGTAGATCCCTCATCGTCGCCAACGCCGAACGGGCGGGCAAATCCACCATCGAGCTGCGCTCCCTGGCGCAAACCAACCCCTCCGACCTCACCGCGGACGAACTGCTGTACGCCGCCACACTCTTTGACGGTCAGGGCGATAAACTCTCCATCTACCGCACCGCCGCCCGCCTCTACCCCAACGACTGGCGCGGCTTCAACAACGTCGGCGTCATCCTCCTCGAAACAAATGACGTCACCGAGGCCAAGGCCAACTTCACCCGCGCCTCCATGCTCCTGCAAAACAACAAAGTGGTGCAGAACAACCTGGGCGCCATAGCCCTTCGCGAGGGTGATCTCCAGCAAGCCTCCATCTACCTCGGCAACGCCACCGGCGCCGGTCAGGAAGTGGAGTACAACAAAGGCATCCTCGCCATCCTCGGTGGCGACTACCCCGCCGCCACGCGCTACCTGGGATCCGCCCAAACCCCCAACGCCGCCCTCGCCCAAATCCTCGCCGGCAACTACAACGAAGCCACCAAGTGCCTGGCCACGGACAACTCAGCCCTCGGCTACTACCTCAAGGCAGTCATCGGCGCCCGCGTCAACAACACCCAAATGCTGACGGACAACCTCAAAAAAGCCGTCACCATGAAAAGCTCATACAAGCAGACGGCCGCCACCGACCTGGAGTTCGTCCGCTACTTTGAAACCCCGGAGTTCGCCGCCATCGTCCGCTAACTCCCGCCAAAACAGGGGGGGAACGGGCATCGCTCGTTCCCCCTTTTCAATCACACACCCTATAACAAAGAAGAGCAGCGCGTGAAAACAAGCCTGGCGACAACGGCATGCATCCTCCTACTCTCGGCCTGCCTGCAAAACCGCGACGCGCGGGTGAGCGGACGGGTGGAGGGTCGGGATTCCGTCATTATCTTCCGCCTGGACGACCGCGACTATCGCCTCCCCGTCGACGCCAACGGCTCCTTCTCCGGTGCCATCCCCCTGCGGCACAGCGCCTACGCTTACGCCCGTTTGCTCCCCTCGCGTCGCCGCGTCTTCCTCTTCCTCGGCCCGCGCGAAACCCTGGAAATCATCATCAACAACGCCGCCGCCCCCGCCTTCGAGGGCAGCCTGGGCGCCATCAACAACTACCTCTCCGAGCAGGGCGAGTACCTCCCCCTCGACGCCGCCGCGCTGCTCCGCGACGAGGAATCCTTCGTCGCCAACGCCGAGGAATCCCTCCGCGTGCGCACCCTCCTCCTGGAAGCCAAGAACCTGGGACAGGAATTTACCGCCATCGAAAGCAAGCGACTCGGCTACCTGGCCGCCGAACACGCCACCCGCTACCTCGCCTACGCCCGCGCCCGTCTCGCCGATACCGCCCGTCGCCACTACCGCCCCGGCTGCCGCGCGGAGGCCTTCCTCGCCCGCTTCCCCGTCGACGACTCCCGCCTCTCCGGCGTCAGCGTCTACCTCCAATTCGTCCTCGCCTACTACACCTTCCAGCTTGACGGCGAGGGAGATATCCGCGACGTGATGGCGGACATTCAACAGCGAGTGAAGACCCGGAAAACCCGCGACTATCTCCTCACCGAGCTGGCCTCGCGCCACATCTTCGTGCACGGCACGCGGGATGGCGACTACCTCCTGTCGCTCTGCCGCCGCGAGGTGAAGGACACCGCCCGCGTCTCCCGCGTGGAGCGCGTCGCCGACCGCTGGCGAAAACTCTCCGCCGGGGCGACGGCGCCCGACATCGCGCTGCGCGACCCCAACGGCGTGAATACCAGACTGCGGGAGATGCGCGGATCCTACCTCTACATCGTCGCCGCCGACTCCCGCCAGCAAACGTGGCGCGCGGACTCCGCCCTCTTCCGCGCCCTCCAAACGAGGTACGCCGGGCGCGACGTCCGCTTCCTCTCCATCGCCCTCGAGCCGGGCGCGACGCTGGAACAGTGGCGCGCGCGCGTCGCCGACAGCGGCATTTCGTGGGAACATTTCATGGTGGTGGACTGGGCGAATTTCCAAAACGCGTACATTATCTCCTCCCTCCCGCGTTACATTTTCATCGACCCCCGGGGCCGCATCGTCAACGCCCTGGCGCCCCCGCCGGCGAGGATCGCGGGGGGATTGTTCGCGAACGCCGGGCTGTAACCCCTGATTATCTTGCTCTTTCGCGCGACGCTCGGCCGGGAACCGCGACGACGCGACGCCAAACGGTCGCCGGGAGAAAAAAATCACTCGAGAGATGAAAACGATCTCTCGA
>JAIRXZ010000019.1 GCA_031267995.1 Odoribacteraceae bacterium
CTGGAGAAGTACGGACGGGTGCGTACCCCTGATCTGGCGGCGATTGGCGAGCGCGTGGCGGTGATCTACGCCCAGGGCGAGATTGGCATGAAACAAGGCGCTTACGCCATCGGCCCGGAGCTGGCATTGACCATCCGGGAGGCGCGCGAGGATCCCACGGTGAAGGCTATCGTGCTGCGCGTCAATTCGCCGGGCGGTAGCGCGTCGACGTCGGACATTATCTGGCGGGAGGTATCCCTGGCCGCCGAGAGTAAGCCCGTGGTGGCGTCGATGGGGAACGTGGCCGCTTCCGGGGGCTATTATATCGCGTGCGCGGCCAACGCCATCGTGGCGGAACCGACGACGCTGACGGGATCGATAGGTGTCTTCGGGATTTTCTTTTCCGGCGAGAAGCTGATTCGCGAGCGGATAGGTATCCGGTCGGAGGTGGTGAAGACGCACGATTACAGCGATTTCGGCGGGAGCTACCCGCTGCCGCTGTTGCCGCTGTCCGAACGGGGTTTGTCGCCCCGCGAGCGGGAGGTGCTGCAGTCGCACGTCGAGCGGGTGTACGGGACGTTCCTCGACCGGGTGAGCCGCGGCCGCGGGATGACGACCGAAGCCGTGCACGAGGTGGGACAAGGACGGGTGTGGACGGGAGAGGACGCGCAACGCCTCGGACTGGTGGATTCGCTTGGAGGAGTGAAGGATGCTATCCGCCTGGCCGCGGAAATGGCCGGACTGACGGCTTACGAGGTGACGGAGTTGCCCGTCGGCGCCCCGTTTTGGGAGACGATCCTGGAGAGCTTCCCCGCCGCGGTGAAGGCGCGCGTGGTGAGGGCGGAGCTGGGCGAGCTGTACCCCGTGTACGCGCAGCAAAAACGGCTGCTGGAGGCGCGGGGGGTGCTGGCGCGACTGCCGTTTGATATTTCGTTCTGAGGCGTGCGGGCGATTGATCTGCTCGCTTGCCCGGCGAGCTGGCTCTACGGGGCGGTTGTCGTGGCGCGAAACTTCCTGTTCGACAGGGGGATGATTGCCTCGCGCCGCTTCGCGTCGCCGGTGGTGGTGTGCGTGGGGAACGTGGCGGTTGGGGGGACGGGCAAGACGCCGCACGTGGAGGCCGTCGTGGCCGCCCTGAAGGGCGAGTTCCGCGTGGCGTGCCTCAGCAGGGGGTACGGGCGGAGCGCGTCCGGCGGCCGCGAGGTGGGGGAAGGATGCTCCGCGCGGGAGGTCGGCGATGAACCCAGACAGCTGAAAAACAGGTTCCCGGATGTTGCCGTGATGGTGGATGGCAACCGGACAAGGGGGATTGAACGGCTGATTGCCGCCGAACGGCCGCCGCGCGTGGTGGTGATGGATGACGGGTTCCAGCACCGGCGCGTGACGCCCCGCGTGAGCGTGCTGCTGGTGGATCACGGGCGTCCGCCGTCGACCGATCATCTCCTGCCGCGGGGACGATTGCGAGAGCCTTTCGCACCCGCCCTGCGCCGGGCTAACGCGGTGATTGTCACCAAGTGCCCCCCGTCGCTCCCGGATGGCGAGCGGGAGGAGATTCGGCGACAATTGCGCCTCCCCGCGGGGCAACTGTTGCTGTTTTCCACCATGAGCCACGGGACGCCCGCGCCGCTGGACGGGACGAGCAGTTGCCGGCTGTCGGGCGGGAGTAACGTGCTTTGCGTGACGGGTATCGCCCGCCCGGGGCCTTTCGTCCGGCACCTGCAGGGGGTTGCCGGCGGTGTGGCGCATCTCGCTTTTCCCGATCATCACCGCTTTTCGGGTCGGGATGTACGGCGCGTCGTCGAGGCTTTCCGCGCGCTGCCTGAGGGGGATAATTATCTCTTTACCACGGAGAAGGATGCTACCCGACTGCCTCTCGCCCTGCTTCCGGGGGATATTCTCGCCCGCGCTTTTCAGGTGCCGGTGGAGGTACGTTTCCTCACGCCGCCGTCGCCGCTGTTTGACATGATTGCAGGCTATGCTCGAGGCGATTAGGGAGAGTAGCGATTTCCTCGCCCCCATGCTGGAGGGGAGGGCGCACGACGTGGGGATGATCCTCGGCACCGGGCTGGGCGGCGTGCGCGACGCGATGGAGGCAAGGCGCGTGATCCCGTACGCGGAGATCCCGCGGTTTCCCGTTTCGACGGTGCCGGGGCACGCCGGACGCCTGGTTATCGGCGAGTTCGGGGGGCGGCCGCTGGTGGCGATGCAGGGGCGATTTCACTTTTACGAGGGGTATTCGATGCGGGAGGTGACGTTTCCCGTGCGGGTGATGCGAGCGCTGGGGGTGAGGACGTTGATCGTCTCCAACGCGGCCGGCGGGGTGAACCCGACATTCCATTCCGGTGACTTGATGGTGATCACGGATCATATCAACCTCTTCCCGGAACACCCGCTGCGCGGCGCTAACCTGGAGGCGCTTGGGACGCGATTCCCCGGCATGGCGGACGCGTATAGTCCTCGCCTCGTTGCCTTGGCCGCGGATGCCGCCGCGCGTTTGGGCATCCCCCTGCGCCGCGGGGTGTATGCCGGGCTGCAGGGGCCTTCGTTCGAGACGCCCGCGGAGTACCGCTGGATCCGCGTGATTGGCGGCGATGCCGTGGGTATGTCCACCGTCCCGGAGGTGATTGTCGCCCGGCACGCCGGCATGGAGTGTTTCGGCATCTCGGTGATTACCAACAGCGCCGCGGATGCCGATGCCAGCCACGAGGCGGTGCAGGAGGCTGGCCGCCGCGCCCAGTCGCGCGTGACGGCGCTGGTGCGCGAGGTGGTTAGCCGGCTGTGACGACCCGTGGCGCGCTGACGCGTCCGGGGGAGAGCTCTCCGCTGCCCGCCGGGGGGTCCTCGTGGCCGCGGGATGGCATGCCGGGGGCGGGATGGGGGCGGTTACTCTTTTTCTTTTAACCTTTTCCTTAGTTTCGCGCGGGGGGAACGATAAATTCTTGTACCTTCGCTGGCGTTTTTCAATCACTCAATTACCTATGCGTTTTGACATTTTAACCGTGGTGCCGGAGTTGCTCGGAAGCCCGCTCAATCACTCGATCATCATGCGGGCGAGGGAGAAAGGGATTGCCGAGATACACGTGCATGACATCCGCGACTGGTCGACCGACAGGCACCGGAAGGTGGATGATTACCCCTTCGGCGGGGACGCGGGGATGGTGCTGCAGGTGCAGCCGGTGTATGACGCGATCGCGGAGCTGCGCTCGCAACGACACTATGACGAGGTGATCTATACTTCGCCCGACGGGGAGCTGCTGACGCAAGGGGTGGCGAACGCGCTGTCGCTGCGGGAGAACGTGCTGATCCTGTGCGGGCATTACAAGGGGATCGACCATCGCGTGCGGGAACACCTGGTGACGCGGGAGATATCGATCGGCGATTACGTGCTGACGGGGGGCGAGCTGGCGGCATGCGTGTTGTGCGACGCGGTGATTCGTCTGCTGCCGGGGGCGATGGGCGACGAAACGTCGGCGCTGACGGACTCTTTCCAGGATGGCCTGCTGGCGCCGCCGGTGTACACGCGCCCGGCGGAGTTTAACGGCTGGCGCGTGCCGGAGGTGCTGCTGTCGGGGAATCACGCGGCAATAGTGGGTTGGCAGGAGGGGCAGGCGCGCGAACGTACGCGCCGGTTGCGGCCGGGTTTGCTGGCAGGCGACGAGGTTTCACTGGAATCTAATACCTTATAATATGTCACAACAAAACAAATTGAAAGAGTTGGTAGACCTCCGGGTCAAGGCCAAGCAGGG
This sequence comes from Odoribacteraceae bacterium, assembly GCA_031267995.1. GTDB lineage: Bacteria > Bacteroidota > Bacteroidia > Bacteroidales > Marinifilaceae > JAIRKS01. The sequence continues at coordinate 3,726 of JAIRXZ010000019.1, forward strand.
TGGTGGCGAGAAACGCGTAGAGTCGCAACACGCCAAGGGCAAGCTGACCGCACGCGAACGGATTGAACTGTTGCTGGACGAGGGCAGTTTCGAGGAGTTTGATATGTTTGTCACGCACGATTCGCACGACTTCGGGCTGGAGAAAGAGAGCTACCTGGGCGATGGCGTGGTGACCGGCTACGGGACGATCGACGGACGACTGGTGTATCTCTACTCGCAGGACTTCACGGTGTTTGGCGGGTCGCTTTCGGAGACCTTCGCCGCCAAGATCTGCAAGGTGATGGATCAAGCGATGAAGGTGGGGGCGCCGCTGATCGGGCTGAACGATTCCGGCGGCGCGCGCATCCAGGAGGGGGTGAAGAGCCTGGCCGGGTACGCGGAGATTTTCCAGCGGAATATCATGGCGTCGGGGGTTATCCCGCAGATCTCCGCGATCTTCGGGCCATGCGCGGGGGGCGCCGTCTACTCGCCGGCGCTGACCGATTTTATCATGATGTCGCGGGAGAATAGCTACATGTTTGTCACCGGGCCAAAGGTGGTGAAGACGGTGACGAACGAGGTGGTGACCGACGCGGAGCTGGGCGGCGCCATGGTGCACGCTTCCAAGTCGGGGGTGACGCACTTCGTCGCCGAGACGGAGCAGGAGGGGATCCTGTTGATCCGCAAGCTGCTGAGCTTCATCCCGTCGAATAACCTGGAGGAGCCGCCGCTGGCGCCCTGTCATGATGCCATCGACCGCCTCGAGGAACGTCTCAACGAGATTATCCCGGATAACCCGAATAAACCCTACGACGTGAAGGACGTGATCCACGCGATCGTGGATAACAACGAGTTCATGGAGGTGCACCGCCATTTCGCGGCAAACCTGGTGGTGGGCTTCGCCCGCTTCAACGGGGCGGCCGTGGGCATCGTGGCCAACCAGCCGAAATACCTGGCCGGGGTGCTCGATATCAACGCTTCGCGGAAGGGGGCGCGCTTCGTGCGGTTCTGCGACTGTTTCAATATCCCGATCGTGACGCTGGTGGACGTGCCGGGCTTCCTGCCGGGGACGGCACAGGAGTACGGGGGCATCATCATCCACGGGGCTAAGTTCCTGTTTGCCTACGGGGAAGCTACCGTGCCGAAGGTGACGGTGACGCTGAGAAAGTCGTACGGCGGCGCGCACGACGTGATGAGCTGCAAGCAGCTGCGCGGCGATATTAACTACGCGTGGCCGTCGGCGGAGATTGCCGTGATGGGCGCGAGCGGTGCGACGGAGGTGCTCTACGGTCGGCAGGTGAGGGGTATAGAGGATCCTACCGAGCGGGCAGCCTTCGTGAAGGAGCGGGAGACGGAGTATACCGAGAAGTTCGCCAACCCCTACGCGGCTGCCAAGCACGGGTTTATCGACGACGTGATTGAGCCAAGGAATACGCGCTTCCGCGTCATCCGGGCGTTGCAGGCGTTGTCGACGAAAAAGGATTGCAACCCGCCGAAGAAGCACAGCAACATCCCGTTATGATGAGAAGGATATTTCTGGCGATGTGCCTGCTCGCGGCGACGATGTCGCTGACGGCGCAGGAGGAGAGGATGGCGAGGGATTCGTATGACCCGCTGGTGCCGCAATTGTTCGCGGTGGATAATAAAAACAATGTCTTCGCGGGGATCAATAGCGTGGATAACACGGTGGATCTGATGCGCGTAGAGGGGGGCGAGCTGGCGCGCTACGCCTCCTTCCCGGTGGACGTCGTCAAGAAACGGCACGACACGCACCGCATCTATCGCCCCAAGAGCGTGGCGATTTACGAGGGACGCGTGGTGTTCCTCGCCTCGCAGCGCGACAGCTGTTACCTCTCCGTCCTGGATCTCCAGGGCAATCAGGTGCAGCGGCTCGTCTTTGCCGGCGCCGCCAACGCCTTTAGTTACAGTCCGGAGGCGCGCGAGTTGTATATCTCCGGCGAGGGAACAACGGGCTACGACGTGGCCGCGTTGAAGGTGATCGTCGAGGAGGGAGCGATGAGCCTGACGCCCCTCGCGTCCCGCCACTACCGCAAGCCGAAGATGGCCGAGCAGATCGGGAAGGCCGACCCGCTGGGCATCGGCATGGCCGCCATCGCGATGAGCGTGGTGTTCCTGGGGTTGCTGCTGCTTTACCTCGTGTTCAAGCAGATAGGCAAGACGCTTGTCGCCCGCCACTCCCGCGGTCAGAAGCCAAAGCAGGTGAAGGCGCCCGTCGCCGAG
>JAIRXZ010000029.1 GCA_031267995.1 Odoribacteraceae bacterium
ATAATCCGCCAACGCACGTTTTCATACTATCCGCCGTGGCAAATAACCCGCCATCACGTGTTTTCATACTATCCGCCGTGGCAAATAACCCGCCATCGCGCGTTTTCATACTATCCGCCGTGGCAAATAACCTGCCAACGCGTGTTTTCATACTATCCGCCGTGGCAAATAACCCGCCATCGCGTGTTTTCATATTATCCGCCGTGGCAAATAACCCGCCAACGCGCGTTGGTATACTATCCGCCACGGCGAATGATCCGCCAACGCACGTTGGCATACTATCCTCCGCGGCGGATAATCTGCCATCACGCCACGCCGTCTCATCATCCATAAAGGAACCTGCGCAGGATGGGTCTTGAGATCTCCACCGGAACACCTCCCATCATCCAGCCCCCCCCCGGAAAAAAAATATTTCTCTCATCTGTCACCCTTTTCGCGTTCGGCGGTGATATAACAGAAAAACTGATATGAAAAGTATAGACGAACTTATCGCCGACCGCCTCGCCGGGGAGCCGTTAGACGCCGACGGGGAAGCCGCTCTCGCCGCGTGGGAAGCGGAAAAGGGGCGCGACATCCTCTCCTACCGCCATCGGTTCCGGAAAGCCGCCGGGGCGCGCGCACGTTTCCTGGCCGACACGGAAGCGCCTTATCGCGACATCGTGGCAGCGGCGCGGAGGCGGCAGTGGCGGCGACTGTTGCCGGCAGGCGTCGCGGCGGCTTGCGCGGTGATGGCGTGGGGCGTGATCGCGTTACTGCCTCGTACCGAAGAACCAACGGTGATAGAAGCACGCATCGTCCCGGGCACCCCCCACGCCGAGTTGCGGCTGGGCGATGGCCAGCGGGTAGCCCTATCGCCCGGTGGTCAACCTGTTATCCTGTCGGGCGGCGCGATAGAGATCAAGGACAGCGCCAACACGCTGGTATACGCCGAGCGGCAAGCCGGCGGCCGCCTCTCCCGCGACACGCTGGTGGTGCCACCCGGCGGGGAGTACTCCCTGGAACTGGCCGACGGCACGCGGGTGCACCTGAACGCCGGGTCGGAGCTGTCCTTCCCCTCGCGCTTCGGCGAGGAGGGCACGCGCGAGGTGCGGTTGACGGGTGAGGCCTACTTCGAGGTGTCGCCCGACGCCTCCCGTCCCTTCATCGTGCAAGCCGGCGAGGTGACGGTGAGGGTGTTGGGGACATCCTTCAACGTGAACGCGTACGCGGCGCGGGGCGTTGTGGCGACGACGCTGGTGGAGGGACGCGTGCGGGTGGCGCGCGGCGAGAAGTGCCTGGAGGCGCGCCCCGGCGAGCAAATCACCTTCGACGAGGAGACGGGGCGGATGGAGATCCGGCCGGTGGACACGGAGCTATACACCTCGTGGAAGGACGGTTACTACCTCTTCCGCGAAAGCCCCCTGGAGGAGATCATGACCACCCTCGCCACGTGGTACAACGTGACCGTGCGTTACGCCGACGCCCGCGCCGGGAGCACCCGCTTCACCGGTCGGCTGCAACGTTTCGAGGATATTCAATACCTCCTGGAGAAGTTCGAGGAGACGGGCGCCATCGCCGTCACCATTCGCGGCAACGAAATCACGCTGGACAAGCCGGCGGACACCATATCGAAATAAATGTTGAACAATAAAAACCGATCTATGAAAAGAAAGCGAACAGTGACGGCGGCGGCATGTCCGGTACCGTTGCGGAAGATGTTGATCTTTATGAAATGTTTGTGGGTGTTGACGGTGGGGTTCTGCCTGTCGGTGCACGCCGACGCGTTCTCGCAGCAGGTGAAGGTGAGTTTGGAGATGCGCGGCGCCGCGCTGGACGACGTGCTGCGGGAGCTGGGCAAGCGCGCGGGGGTGAACTTCCTCTACAACTACGAGGTGGTGAAGGAGAAAAAGAACGTCACCCTGAAGGTAGAGGATAAGGGATTCCTCGAAGTGTTGGACGAGCTGCTGCCCTCCCTCGGCCTGGGCTACGTCTATGACACGCGGGTGGTGGTAATCCGCGAGCGCGCCGACATCCCGGCGCCACAACCGCGGGAGATCCGCGTCGCCGGCAAGGTGGTGGACAACCAGGGACGACCGTTGCCCGGCGCCGCCGTGCGGGTGGAGGGCACCACGCGAGGGGTTGTCACCGACCGCGACGGCGCTTTCGTGCTGCTGCTGCCGGCCGGGGCGGTGAAGTTGCACTTCTCCTTCGTGGGCATGGAGGGGCGATTGGTGGACGTCACCGCCGGCGAGGAGATGGAGGAGCTGCGCGTCGTCCTGAAGGAGATTCCCGTGGAGCTGGAGGACGTGGTGGTGACGGGCATCTACACCCGCGCCAAGGAGAGCTTCACCGGCTCGGCCGCCACCTACTCGGCCGCCGAGTTGAAGACGATGGGCACGCGCAACGTGTTGCAAAGCCTGAAGACGCTTGACCCCTCGTTCGCCATCATCGAGGACAACCAGTACGGCTCCGACCCCAACCGTCTCCCGAACATGGAGATCCGCGGGAAGTCGAGCGTCCTCGGCCTGCGCGACGAGCTGGATGCCGATCCCAACCAGCCGCTCTTTATCCTGGACGGTTTCGAGTCCACGCTGGCGGCGATCAATGATCTTGATATTAATCGCGTGGCCTCCATCACCATCCTCAAGGATGCCGCGTCCACGGCCATCTACGGATCCAAGGCGGCCAACGGCGTGGTAGTCGTGGAGACCGTCAAGCCGGAACCCGGCAAGTTGCAGGTCAGCTACAACGGCAACCTCAACTTGACCATCCCCGACCTCTCCAGCTACAACCTGATGAACGCGCGGGAGAAGCTCGACTTCGAGGTGCTGGCGGGGCGATACAACCCGCGCAGCGCCGCCAACCTGGGCATCAACTACGACGCCTACGAGCGCGACCTGCACGCCCTCTACCAAACGCGCCTCCACAACATCCTCGAGGGCGTGGACACCTACTGGCTGGCCGAGCCGCTCCGCGTGGGCGTCAACCAGCGTCACTCGCTATACCTGTCGGGCGGCGAGGGCGCCTTCCTCTTCGGTCTGGGCGGCAGCTACACGGGCGTCACGGGGGCGATGAAGCGATCCCTCCGCGAGGTCACCGGCGGCAACATCGACCTGATCTACCGCGTGGCCGCCTTCCAGTTCTCCAACAAATTCTCCGTCACCTCCACGTCGCTGGGCAACCCCATCGTCCCCTTCCAGCAGTACGCCGAGGCCAACCCCTACTACAAGCGTCGCGACGACGACGGCAACATCAACAAGTGGCTGGAGAATAACAACTACTTCCAATCCCCCAACCCCCTGTGGAACGACCACCTCAACAGCCGCGACAAGGGCGCCAATCTCAGCTTCAGCAACTACCTGGTGGCCGAGTGGAACCCCACGCGGGAGTGGAAGGCGCGCCTGCGCTTCGGCATATCGCACGAGAGCAACGACGCCGAGCAGTTCATCGCCCGCGAGGACACCCGCTACGAAAACACCCCCACGCTGCGCCGCGGCGAGTACTTCTTCACCAACACCCGCAACTCGCGGCGCGAGGGCGAGGCCAGCATCACCCACGCGCGCCTCTTCGGAAGCCACCGCGTCAACATCGTGGCGGGCGGCAACATATTCAGCAGCGAGACCCTCGTGCAGGGATACTCCGCCGAGGGATTCCCAGAAGGCGACTTCACCTATCCCTCCTTCGCCAACGGCTACCCGGAGAACGGGTCGCCCCTCTATCATGAATCCATCTCCCACGCCATCAACGGCTACTTCAACGCCGGCTACGCCTTCGACGACCGGTACCTGGCGGACGTCAGCCTCCGCGCCGGCGGCTCGTCGCTCTTTGGCGCCACGCGCAAGTACAACACCACGTGGTCGGTGGGCTTGGGTTGGAACCTCCACCGCGAGAAGTGGCTGGCCGCCCTCCTCCCCCGCGTGGACATACTGAAGCTCCGCGCCTCCATCGGCAACCCCGGCAACCAGAGCTTTGAATCGGCGCAGACGCTGGTCACCTACGCCTTCCAGTACGGGTCGGTCAACTACTTTGGCCTTGGCGCCCTGCTGGATCAGGTGGGCAACCCCGACCTCAAGTGGCAAGTCACCGTCGACCGCAACCTCGGCCTCGACCTCACGCTGCTCGATCGCCGGGCATCGCTCACGTTCGATTATTATTACAAGGTCACCGACCCGCTGCTGATCCGCGTCAACACGCCGCAATCCTCCGGCACCCCCTCCTTCCTCACCAACGCCGGCGAGCAGGTGTCCCGCGGGTTCACCCTCTCGGCCTCCTACCACGTCTTCCGCGACATCGAGCGGCGCCTCCTCTGGCAACTGCGCGTCAACGCCCGCGCCCAATCGTCGCGCATCGACAAGATCGGCAACCAGCTCGCCACCTTCAACCGCGGCGGGCGCGGCGCCAACACCGTCCGGTACTACGACGGCGCCGACCCCGACGACCTCTGGGCGGTACGCTCCGCAGGCATCGACCCCGCCACCGGCAAGGAGATCTTCCTCGATAAAGACGGCAACTTCACCCACGACTTCTCCTACGACAACGAAGTCATCTGCGGCAACGCCCGTCCCGACCTCGAGGGCGTCCTCGGCACCTCCTTCACGTGGCGCGGCCTCTCCCTGTCGCTCAACTTCCGCTACCAGCTGGGCGCGGACATCTTCAACACCGCCCTCTACCAAAAGGTGGAAAACATCCGCGCCAGCGACATGAGCAAGAACCAGGACAAGCGCGCCTTCTACCAGCGGTGGCAGCGTCCCGGCGACATCGCCCCATTCAAAAACATCGCCGCCACCAACGAGTCGCCCATCTCCTCGCGCTTCATACAGCGGGAGAACACCCTCATCCTCGAATCGCTCAACGTCGCCTACGAGTTCTTCGACGGCTGGATCGACAGCCTCGGCCTCGGCAGCCTCAAGCTCCAGGTATCCGCCCGCGACCTCTTCCGCGCCTCCTCCGTCCGCGCCGAGCGAGGCATCGCCTACCCCTTCGCCCGCGACGTCGAAGCAGGACTATCGTTTAACTTTTAAACCCAGATGAAGATGAAAATACCAAGCACACTCGCCGCCGGCATCCTCCTACTCGCCGCGTGCAGCGACTTCCTCGACGTCACCCCCAGCGACAAGCAAACCCAACAGCAGCTATTCGCCACCAAGGGGGGATTCTACACCGCCGCCAACGGCATCTACGACGCCCTCGCCACCGACGCACTCTACGGCCGGAACCTCTCCTACGAGCTGGTTGACCTCCTCGGCAAGCGACACCTCACCATCGACGCCAACGACTACTACAAGGCGCTGGCCACCTACAACTACGGCGAACCCCTCGTGGCCGAAGCCCTGGAGCAAACGTGGGTAGCCGCCTACCGCGCCGCCCTCAACTGCAACGTCCTCGTTGAAAACGTAGACAACCAAACCGACATCCTCACCGCCACCGAGGCCGACATCCTCCGCGGCGAGATGCTGGCCGCGCGCGCCCTCCTCCACTTCGACATCCTCCGCCTCTTTGGCCCCATCTACAAGAACACCCCGGCGGCCATCGCCATCCCCTACAACGAATCGCCACGCGTCGCCGCCCTGCCGCTCCTCGCGGCCGACACCCTCATCGCCAAAGTGCTCCGCGACATCAACGCCGCCGAAACCCTCCTCGCCGGCAAAGACCCCGTCGTCGCCGACGGCCCGATGGCCTCCCCCGGCGACCCCGTCTACCTCCGCTACCGCCAGCTGCGCCTCAACCTCCACGCCGCCCGGGCGCTCAAGGCGCGCGTCCTCCTCTACGCCGGCGACAAGACGGCCGCCCTCGCCGCCGCCCGGCAACTGCTGGACGACCCCGCGCTGCACGCCCACTTCCCGGCCATCGACCCCAACCGGCTGCTGGCAAACCAGGTGGATCCCGACCGCGTCTTCTCCTCCGAGGTGCTCTTCGGCATCTATCGCAAGGATCGCGCCACCATCTACACCCGCCACTTCGACGCCGAAAACGCCGGCAACAACTTCATGCACCCGCGCTCCGCCTTCGTGGACGGCAGCCTCTTTGCCGGCGAGACGCAGGACTACCGCTTCCAGTCGCGATGGCAACAATCCACCGCCGTCGGCGTCTCCGGTCACGTCTTCACCGCCTTCAAGGCCATCGCGCTGCCGGACGCCTCCGACCCCGAGTCGGAGTACTTCCACGCCACCCTCATGTCCATGATTCGCCTCCAGGAGCTTTACTACATCGCCGCCGAGTGCGAGCCGGAGTTTGCCGACGGCTACGACTGGCTCAACCAGGCGCGCGCTCGCCGGGGGTTGCCCGCCCTCGCCGTCACCTCGGCCACCGACCTGGCCGCGAAGCTGCGCCTGGAGTACCTCCGCGAGTTCACGGGCGAGGGGCAAGCCTTCTTCCTCTACAAGCGCCTGGCCGTGCAGATGCCCGCCGCCGAAAACGGTTTCAACACCACGGCCGTGCCCGCCGCGGAGGTGACACACGTCCCCCCGATGCCCTCCAGCGAGGTGGAAAACAGGTAGATGACTGCATCGTGCCGTGTAGAGTGTCTACCAAGCGTTAGGTAGGGTGTCTACCAAGCGTTAGGTAGATTGCCCACGGTGGCTGAGCCTGTCGAAGCCGCACCACCATACCAAGTGTCCCACGGTGGCTGAGCCTGTCGAAGCCCCGAAACAACAAATCGAAATACACACACGAAATAAAACAAATCAATACAATGAAAACAATCAGTAACATCCGATTGCTTTTTGGCGCCCTCCTGCTGCTGACGGCTTGCCGGGAGGAGGAGATTCCCCTGTTCGAGGGCGAGGAAGCTGGCGTCTACTTCTCGTACAGCTCCCACGCTACCGGGGCAAACTATTACCGGGAGTATTACTATGACAGCACCACCTTCTCGTTCGGGGAGGCGGTGATCGACTGGGAGAGGTACGCGGAAGAGACCGCGCGCTTCTACGCCGACGGCACGCCGATGACGCCGCTTGACCGCTCACTGGTGGACATCACGGAATATACCATCACACTCCCCATCGTCACCATGGGCACGACGAGGGACTATCCCCGCCCGGTAAAGGTGGTCATTGACGAGGCGCGCACCACGGCCACCCGCGGCTTCCACTTCGAGGCCGACGTGGAGTCCGTCGTCATCCCGGCGGGGCAGAGTTCCACCAACCTGGACGTTCGTATCCTGCGCACCCCCGACATGCTGGACGCGGCGGTGAATATCGCCTTCGCGCTGGAGGAAAACGAGCACTTCTCGCTCCTCTTCCTGACGCGCAAGGATACCGATCTCTACTCGGTGACCGGGGGAGAGGTCAAAGCCACCCGCTTCCTGATCGAGGCCAGCGAACTGTACTACGAGCCTTTTTACTGGGAAATATTCTGCCGGTCAAGCTACTTCGGCCCGTGGAGCGTCCGCAAGTACCTCCTCGTCAACGAAACGGCGGGATGGACGGACGCGGACTGGGTTCTGGCCGGGTCGAGGATTTCTAAAGTCCAATTGGGACGCTTCGGCTACATCGCCACCCTCGTGCAGAAGAAACTCCAGCAAATGGCCGACGCCGGCGATCCCATGCGGGAAGCCGACGGCAGCCTCATGCAACAAATCGGCACGTACGCCGTCGATTACTCCGCTTACGAATAACTTCAAACACGCTTCAAAATGAAAAACAAGATACTGTATTGCCTGCTGATCCCCCTCCTCGCGGTCTGCCTCACGGCCTGTTTCAAGGACAAGGGAAACAACACTTACATCGACGTGCCCGACTTGATCGTCGAGGGAATCCCTGAAACCATCGAGGTATTGGGCGGCGTCGAGCGAATCCTCGTGCGTCCCGTGATCAATACCCCGGAAGGGGTGGTCAAAGGCGACGACCCCAACTTCTCCTTCGTCTACAAAACGGGGTACAGCGACACCCTGGCGCGCGTGATGGAGCTGGACACGATGGCCAACTTCCGTTCGGGGACGTACACCTGCTGGTTCATAGCCACCGACAACCGCACGGGACAGGCCGCCTCCGCCGTCTTCACGCTCAAGGTGGCCACCACCGTCTACGAGGGCTACATGGTGCTCTGCAACGAGGGAACCGAAGAACGGGCGCGCCTGGACATGATCTCGCATATCGCTGCCGGCCGCGATGTTCTCGCCCGCGACGTGATGCCACTTCTCGGCATGCCCGCGGCGCACCACGCCACCCGCATCGGCTTTAACGTGACGAATTACGCCACCGAGGGGACGCTCATCTACCT
>JAIRXZ010000037.1 GCA_031267995.1 Odoribacteraceae bacterium
CGCCAGCCGCTACCTGATCGACGCCACCTACCGCCGCGACGGTTCCTCCAACTTCGGGGCGAACAAACTGTGGACGGACACCTGGTCGGTTGGCCTCGCCTGGAACCTGCACAACGAGGCCTTCATCGGCGATTGGGCAAAAACGCTCAAACTCCGCGCGGCGTACGGCAATCCGGGCAACAACAACCAGTCCTTCGACACCTTCCTCTCCTATTATTACAGCACGAGGTACCAAAACCTATTCGGCCTCGGCGCGCAGATCAGCTCCTACGCGAACGCCGACCTCGACTGGCAAAAGACGAACGACTTCACCGTCGGCCTGGACGTCGCCCTCTTTGATAGCCGTTTTAGCGCCACGTTCGATTATTACCGCAAGATGACCGACCCGCTGATTATCCAGATTGGTGTCGCCCCCTCCACCGGAAAATCCTCCCTCATCACCAACCTCGGCAGGAACACCATCACCGGTCTCACTTTCAAGCTCGACTTCCGCGTTTTGGATGACAGGGAGCGCGACCTCAGGTGGAACATCAACGTCCACGGCTACCACGAAACCTCCGTCTACAGCAAAATCGGCAACAGGCTGGATCGCTTCAACGAAGAACTGAAAAACACCAGCATCCGCCGCTACCGCGATGGCGGGAGCGCTTCCGACATCTGGACAGTCCGCTCCGCCGGCATCGACCCCATGACGGGCAAGGAAATATTCATCCGCAAGGACGGCTCCTACTCCTTCCGCTACGACTCCGCCGACGAGGTGGTGTGCGGAAACACCCTGGCCGACCTCGAAGGCGTCATCGGCACAAACCTCTACTGGAAAGGCTTCAACGCCGGCGCCTACTTCCGTTACAGCTTCGGCGGCGACTGGTTCAACAACGAGCTATACGAGAAAATTGAAAACATCGGAAGGCAAGCCGACATGTACAACCAGGACAAACGAGCCTACTACGACCGCTGGAAAAACGTCGGCGACCAAGCCCGCTACCGCGACATCAGCCTCTACACGCCCAACAACCAAACCTACCCCAAATCCAGCCGTTACGTCCAGAAGCGCGACTTCTTCACCGGCGAATCCATCACGGCCGGCTACACCTTCTACGGCAGCGACTGGCTAAAAAAGAGCGGCATCGGCAACCTCTCCCTGAACGCCTCGCTAAACGACCTCTTCACCTGGTCTACCGTCAAGGCGGAGCAAGGCATCCTCAACCCCTTCGCCCGCGCGCTATCCCTATCCGTTAACATGACTTTTTAAATCAACATCATGAAAAACATCAGACATATACTCCTCGCCTGCAGCATCGCGGCCACCCTTGCCGCCTGCAACTCATGGCTCTCGGACACACCCTTCGACAAAGTGCCGGGAGACGAACTCTACGCCACGGAACAAGGCGCGCAGGAAGCCCTGAACGGCCTCTACATGGCCATGTTGGACAGATCCATCTACGGGCGAGAACTCACCTTCGGCCTCGTCGAGGTACTCGCCCAGCACTACAGCATCCCGGAGAAGCACACCTACCAGCTCCCCGCCGCCTACGACCTCTATCACGACAACTCCAAGGCCTTCACCGTCCCCGTCTGGAGCAACCTCTACTCCCTCATCTCAGCCTGCAACGTCTTCATCGAACAGGCTGAACAGCACAAAGACCGCTACGACGCCGCCCACTACAACCTCCTCCGTGGCGAAGCCATCGCCCTCCGCGCCTACCTCCACTTCGACCTCTTCCGCCTCTTTGCCCCCGCCTGCACCGACGCCAACAAAGCCGAGCGAGCCATCCCCTACTACGACAAAGAGGTGCAAGCCCCCGTCGACTACCTCACCGTCGAGCAAGTCACCCCCCGTCTCCTGGCGGACATCGACGCGGCCATCGCCCTCCTCGCCGCCGACCCCGTGCTCCAGGGCACCACCCTCTCCCGCGGCGAAGGATTCTGGGACTACCGCAACTACCGCCTCAATATCTACGCCGCCTGGGCGCTCAAAGCCCGCGTGCTCCTCCACGCCGGCAACAAACCGGCCGCCAACGCCATCGCCGCCGCGCTCCTGACGGGAAAAACACCGGAAGGCGCCGCCGCCAACTTCATGACCGTCTTCCCCTCCGTCCTCGGCCTCCTCCCCAACTACAAGGAACCCGTCGGCTGCACCGAAGTCATCTTCGGCATGCACGACGTCGACAGGAGCAACATCCAGCGCGACTACTTCACCACCGACCTCCTCCCCGAAAGAATCCTCCTCGCCGGCGAACCCCGCTACAACGTCCTCTTCACCTACGCCGAGGACATCAGGAAAAACACCTTCGCCGACGTCACCAACCACGTCAGCGCCACCGGCCTCAAGGCCATCGTCAAGTACCAGCGCGGGCAACTCCTGGCGGTCGATCCATACCCCTACCGCTACGAAACATTGCCCCTCATCAAAAAAGCGGAAATATACCTCATCGCCGCCGAAACCAGCAACAACGACGTCGACAAAGCCTCCTGGCTCAACCTCCTCCGACTCGAAAGAGGCTACCTCCAGGACAACACCGACGCCTACGCCGGCAACCTCGACCAGCTCCTCCGCGACGAATACGAACGCGAATTTTACGCCGAAGGTCAATACATCTACTACCTCAAGCGCAACGCCGTCGCCACCATCCCCACCCAATCGGGAGGAAACATCGCCCCCACCCTCACCCTCCCCGTCCCCGACGCGGAGGACAACAACAGGCAATAACAAAAACATACCATCATGAAAAAATACATCACCATCCTGGCCGCCGCCCTCTTCCTCGCCGCCTGCGAGGAAGACAAACTCCCCCTCTTCAGCGGGGAACCGGTCGTCTACTTTGAAAGTCAATCCGTCAGTTTCGGCTTCGGCTTGCTCACCGTCATGGACTCCACCGTCCGCGTACCCGTCCTCGCCACCGGCAACCTCGTCGACCGCGACCGCCACTTCGCCATCGCCTACGACACCATCCAGGGAACCCCCGGCACCCACTTCGACCCCCTCCCCGCCGAGGGCATACTCCCCGCCAACTCCCACCGCGGCTACGTCTACGTCAACCTCCACCGCCTCATGACCGACGACTCCACCTACCACATCGCCATGCGACTGCTGCCGAACGACGAATTCTCCATCAACCTCCCGGAACTATTCACCGGCGCCACCCCCTTTGACGCCACCACCGCCCTCCTCTCCTACACCTCCACCATCGCCAAACCCCTCGGCTGGCAGGAAATGGTATACGGCTACTTCTCCGTCGCCAAATACTTCGCCGCCTCCGAGGCCACCGGCAGGGGACCCGACTTCTGGTCGACCGGCGCCTCCCAAGTCAGCATGATGCTCAGCCCCATCATCGCCAACTACGTCAACAGCCGCATCCTCGCCGGGCGCGACCACGCCCTCCGCGACCCCGGAAACACCGACCCCGCCGACAAAGGATTCATGACCATGCGAGGCATCAACTCCTACTACGGACAATACGTCAAAATCCCGGACGACTGGGCGCCTGCAGAATAACCCGTAAAAAAAAAGAAAATGAAAAACCTGAAAATAACACTCTCCCTGCTCGTGGCCATCACCGCCGCCGCCTGCTACCAGGACAAGGGAAACTACGACTACCGTCCCATCCCGGAAGTCCGGCTAACCACCCCCCTCCGCGACACCACCATCTCCCGCGGACAGCGCCTCACCCTCCACCCGGAACTGAAAATCCTCCTCGTCAACGCCGACACCACCACCCCCGCCGCCACCTTCAACCCCGATAACTACACCTACAGCTGGAAGGCCTACGACAGGATCATCACCGAAATGACACCCGTGGAACTCTCCGTCACGCCCGTGCTCGACACCAACATCTACCTCCCCGTCAACACCAACCCCTACAAAATCATCTTCGCCGTCACCGAAAAAACCACCAGCGTCACGCGCGAATTCATGTTCAACCTCAAAATCCAGGCAGGCCGATACCAAAACGCCTGGCTATACCTCACCGAAGAAGACGACGGCACCGTAGACCTCATCGTCCGCGGCACCGAAGCCGCCACCGGCGACATCATCCAGGAAAACGGCGTCCTCGCCCGATCCGGATTCCCCCACCGCGGCAAGGGAGCCAAATTCATCTACTGGTACACAGCCAACTACATCACCCCCTGCATCATCATCGGCACCGGCGAAGCCACCGGCTACATCGACAAAGAAAACTTCGAGTGGAAAGAAGGAAACCTCGTCGCCCGCACCATGATGGCCGTCCCACAGCCCGTCGACTACACCTTCGAAAAAATCGTCTACTACGGCGGCCTCCTCCACTGGTTCGACTCGCGAGGCAGCATCCTCCCCATGGCGCCCACCACCGGCATCATGTACCCCCCCTACACCATCCTCCCGCCGGCGCTCACCGGCGCCGGGTACGACACCCTCCGCCTCGCCCCCTTCCTCGCCGGCGCCACATCCACCACCGGCACCAACGGACAGCTCGTATACGACACCAAAAACCCAAAAATGTACCTCTACAAGGGATCATCCGCCGCCATCAAAACCACCCTCGACGCACTCCCCCCGGAAAACCAACTCCCCGGCCACCAGATCCTCCACATGCAATACTACACCTCCAGCCGCACCTCCATCGCCGCCAAAAAACTCGACGACGGAAAATACTACCGCTACCTCTACGCCGGCTCCGTCCTGCAGCCCAACCCCGAGGAAATCACCAACGGCCAACTCCTCGAACAAGCCGACTACTTCGAATGTGACAACCCCAACGGATTCCTCTACGCCGTCATCAACAACAAGCTCCACGCCTACCGCACCAACATGGACGGCACCGGCGCCATCCGCGAAGTCACCATCACCAACCGCCCCGGCATCGTGTTCGACCCCGTCTCCTACCTCGGTCGCTTCACCACCATCACCTCCACCAGCTCCTACATCATGCTCGCCACCTACGCCGGCACGAAAGGCAGCGGCAAAATCTACTACCTCAAACCAGACC
This sequence comes from Odoribacteraceae bacterium, assembly GCA_031267995.1. Taxonomy (GTDB): domain Bacteria; phylum Bacteroidota; class Bacteroidia; order Bacteroidales; family Marinifilaceae; genus JAIRKS01. Next base: position 4,968 of record JAIRXZ010000037.1, read on the forward strand.
CCACCGAACCCCTCAACCTCACCATCGAGGAAGAAATCACCGGCCTGGATAGAGTAAAAAGCCTCAGCCGCTTCTAACCCCGCGGGACAAACACCGCCAAAGCGAAAAAAAATCGCCAAACATAGAGAGGAATCCCCAACCTCTCGCCAAGCAGGAGGAACCCTCGAAAAGTTCCTCCTGCCCTTGTTTACCCCACCCCTCCCTCCCCCATTTCCCGTCAAAAAATCGTCTCAAAAAACAACATCCCCCCGGAAAACCCCGCGACACGAAAAACGACAAAAATCGCCAAAAACAAACCGAAAAACACTCGCGAACCGACACGATCCCGAAAACAAACACGAAACCACCATCAAAAACGTTAAGAAGTCCCCGACCGTTGCACGATCCGTGGAAAAAACGCGAAAAGTCATTTCTATCTCGCGCGAGGTCAATCCTATCTCGCGCGAGATAGCTTTAATCTCACGCGAGATCATCCTGATCTCGCGCGAAATCATGGCAATCTCGCGCGAAACAGCCCCGATCTCGCGCGAAACCAACCCCATCTCGCGTGAAAAAGAACCAAACTCGCCCGAACTTTTGTTCACTTTTCGCGAGATAACCCCTATTTCGCCCGAAACCGGGGCAAACCTCGCGCGAGATCAATCCTATCTCGCGCGAGATAATTGTGAACAATCATGAAAACATTTCAGATTCTCGACCAAAAAGAACGTCAAAACACGAACTCTCCGCGAATCCACAAGCCTACATTTCAAACCAACACCCCTCCATTTCAAACCAACACGACCCCCCGACAAACCCACACGACCCCCCGACAAACCAACGCGACACCACCGCGAACTCGCGCGAGATCCCCGCGAACCAACGCGACCCCATCCCAAACCCGCGTCAACCACAACCAACGTCCACCCAGCGCGTTACACACTCGTTCCCCTCGCCCGCGAAAAAAAATAAAGATAAAGTGGCATTTCACGCGTCCAAGTGGCAGAAAAACCCATACATTTACAACCTAAAATCGGTGAACCGCCATGCTATCGTTTATAGGAGAATATACATGCAAATTAGACCACAAGGGACGAATGGTAGTCCCCGTCGCCATCCGCGAAGCGCTATCCGGGGCGGGGGAGACCCTCCTCGTCCTCCACGAAAACCTCTTCAACAACTGCATCAACCTCTACACCAAGACCTCCTGGGAACGCCTCATCGCCGACATACAAACACCCCGCGCCCCCCTCAGCCGGCAAGAATCCGACTTCGTCCGCGAATTTAGTCGCGGGACAGCCGCCGTCACACCGGACGAATCATCCGGCCGAATACTCGTACCCCGCAAGATGCTCGACCGCCTCGGCGCCACCGACGCGCTCCTCCTCGCCGGGCAAGGCGCGCGCCTCGAAATCTGGGAACCAACCCGGTACGAGCAAGCGGCACTCCCTCCCGAACAACGCGCCGCCATGGCGGAAGAGATCTACCAACGCCTCTCCCGCCAGCCATGACACCCCGCCCCAACGCCAAAACAACACCCGAAAAAACAAACAACATGTACCACAAAGCCGCGCTCCTGGAAGAATCCATCGACGGGTTAAACATCCGCGACGGCGGCGCCTACGTGGACGCCACCTTCGGCGGCGGCGGACACGCGCGGGAAATACTCCGCCGGATGTCCGGCGGCCGCCTCATCGCCTTCGACCGCGACGGCGACGCCCTGGCAAACCTCCCCGAAGACAACCGCGTCACCTTCGTCAACCACAACTTCAGGTACTTGCGCAACTTCCTGCGCCTCCACGGGTGCGAACAAGTAGACGGCATCCTCGCCGACCTCGGCGTATCCTGGCACGAATTTGACGAATCGGAGCGAGGCTTCTCCTTCCGCTTCGACACCCCGCTGGACATGCGGATGGATCGACGCGCCGGCCGCACCGCCTCCGACCTCCTCAACCAGGCCACCGAGGACGAACTCACCCGCGTCTTCCGCGACAACGGCGAAATCGAAAACGCCCGGCAGTTAGCCCGCCTCGTCGCTGGCGCACGCGCCGCCCAACCCGTCTGGCGCGCCGGCGAATTCCTGAAACTCATCGCCCCCTGCATCCCCCGCGCCAGGGAAACCAAATACCTCGCCCGCGTCTTCCAGGCCTTGCGCGTGGAAATCAACGAAGAGCTGGACGCCCTCAAGGACTTGCTGTTACACGCCGCCGGGGCGCTGTCGCCGGGAGGACGATTGGCCGTCATCACCTACCACTCCCTGGAGGATCGCGTCGTCAAAAACTTCCTCCGGTCGGGAAACTTCGACGGCCTCGCCGAGCGCGACTTCTACGGTCGCCAGCAACGCCCCTTCGACCTCGTCAACCGCAAGGTCATCACCCCGTCCCCCTCCGAGATCGCCCAAAACCCCCGCGCCCGCAGCGCCAAACTGCGCGTCGCCGAACGCCTCGCCCCGCCCGCCAACACCTGACACCCCGACGGAAATGAAAAAAATAATTAAAACAAGGAGACAAACCACCGCCGCCGAGGAGGACGAAAGGCGAGAAATACGCGAGGCCGTCGACGAAACCCTCCGCGGACTCATGAACGGCAAACTGATCGGCGAACGACTGCTATTAAAAAACATCCGCTTCATCGGCTTCCTCACCCTGCTGGTAATCATCTTCATCCTCAACCGAAACGAGGTAGAAAAAATGTACCGCGCGCGGGCAGAACTGATCCAAAAAGTAAAAGAAGCGCGCGGCGAAGCCACGTCCTCCGCCGTGAAACTAACCGAAATCAGCAGCCGCGCCGAGGTCACGCGACGCGTGCAACAGGCAGGGCTGGACTTGGAAACCAGCAAGGATCCCCCCGTGCGCCTCGAAAAGTAGATAACGCTTGGAAAACAATCATGAACGCGACACCAAAACAAAACGGATTGAGTTTACGCCTGGCCGTCATCTACGTGCTGGTGATGGCGGTGATTGTCCCGCTGATCATCGGGAAGCTCCTCTACATCCAGGTGTGGGAGGGGAAAAAACTGAAACAAAACGCCATCCCGGCCACTCCACTCGTCTACAAGATCCTGCCCGACAGGGGAAACATCTACGCCGCGGGCGGGGAGATACTCTCCCGTTCCATCTCCGCTTACCAGCTCTTTTTCGACCCGCTGGCCATGTCGGATACCATTTTTCAGAAAAATTTGGACAGCCTCGCCCTGTGCCTCTCCGACCTTTTCCGCGACCTCCCCGCGAAGGATTACCGCCAACGCCTGTGGAACGCCCGCTACGGGACGAAACCCAACCGGTACCTCCCGCTCGCCCGCCGCGCGGTGAACGACACCGAATTGCGGAAAATTAAAAAATTCCCGATCCTCCGCGGCGGCGCGAACGTGGCCAGCGGGCTGATCGTCGACCAAAAGGACGACCGGAAGTATCCTTACCACGACCTGGCCTCGCGAACTATCGGCTACCTGTACATGGGCGACGACGGCATCCCCCGCGGGAAGGTGGGTTTGGAGGCGGCTTACGACCGCGAATTGCGAGGCAAACCGGGATTAAACCGGCGACAGATGATCTCCGGCCTCTGGGTGTTGAAAACGGAGGAGGAACCCGTGCACGGCTACGACGTGATGACCACGATCGACGTCGATTACCAGGACATTGTCCACGAAGCGCTTGAAAAACAGCTTAAAATACACCAGGCGGCATCGGGCGTGGCCATCCTCATGGAGGTGAAAACGGGCGACATCAAGGCCATCGCCAACCTCACGAAAAAAAACAACGCCTACACGGAAGTGCTGAACAACGCCATCTACGATGCCGAGGATCCCGGCTCAACCTTCAAGGCGGCAGTGATGATTGCCCTGCTGGAGGATGGTTACGTGCACCCCGGCGACACGGTTGACCTTGACGTGGGCGACTACAAGTACGGGAACTTCACCCTGAGCGAATCAACGAAAAGGTACATCGGAAAGGTGACGGTGCAGCAGATATTTGAACGATCGCTGAACGGCATTTCAACGCTGGTGTATAAACATTACGCGACAAATCCCCGGAAGTTTGTCGACCGTCTCTACCAAATGCAATTGAATAAACCCCTGGGAGTGGAAATCGAGGGCGAAGGACAACCGCTGATCCGTTATCCCAAGGACGCCGGGTGGTCGGGCGTGAGCCTCCCGCTGATGAGCATCGGTTACGAGGTGCGGTTGACGCCGCTGCAGATGCTCGCCTTTTATAACGCCCTGGCAAACGACGGGAAACGGGTGAAACCCCGCTTCGTGAAGGAGATCCGCAACGGCGACGAGGTGGTGAGACGCGTCCCCGTGGAGGTCACCGATCGCTCCGTTTGCAGCCGGGAGACGCTGGGTCATCTCAGGAAAATGATGGAGGGGGTGGTGGACAATGAAGGCACGGCGCACAACATCCGGGGAGCAGAGTACGGGATTGCCGGGAAGACGGGCACGGCAAAGGTTGTCAGCAGCTCCGGGGGATATAACGGGGGGCACCGCGCGAGTTTCGCGGGCTATTTCCCGGCGAAGGATCCGCTCTATTCGTGTATCGTGGTGGTCGAAAGACCGTCGCAAAAAAGTTATTACGGGAACGTTGTGGCGGGAAACGCCTTCCGGGAAATTTCGGACAAGGTGTACGCCCTGGTCTCCGCGAAACACAGCCGGCCGGCAAAGGAGGTCGACGCGAAACCGCCCGTGAGCAAAAACGGCTACAAGCCCGATCTGTTGACGCTCTACGACGCGCTCGACATCCGCGTGGAGGAGCGGGGAACGGAGAAGTCGCCTTGGGTGCTCTCTTCCCGCGCGGAGCGGGGCGTGGTGTTGCAGCCGAGGGTAATCGACCTCTCCGTGGTGCCCAACGCGCGAGGCATGGGGCTGCGCGACGCCCTCTACGTGTTGGAAAATAGCGGCCTGAAGGTGGGCGTGAGCGGCTCCGGCATGGTGATGAAACAAACAATCGAACCGGGGCGGAAAGTGGCCCGCGGGAGTTACATACACATTGAACTGAGATAATCATGAAGCTAAGTGAACTATTGAAAGGAGTCCCCGTCGAGCTGTTGCAGGGCGACGATCGCGTGGAAATCGCCGGCGTGCATTTCGATTCCCGCGCCGTGCGCGAGGGTTTTCTGTTTGTTGCCCAGCGCGGCGTTCACGCGGACGGCCACGCGTTTATCAACCGGGCAATCGAGGCCGGCGCCGTGGCCGTGTTGTTGGAAGTTTTTCCGGAAAACCTGACGGCGGGAGTGACCTACGTCCGGTGCGCGGACAGTTCGGCGGCATTGGGCACGGTGGCGGGCAATCTCCACGGGAATCCTTCGCGACAAATGAAGCTGGTCGGAGTAACCGGCACCAACGGCAAAACAACCACGGCAACGCTCCTGTACGATTTGGCGCGGCTGTTGGGACATCCCGCGGGCTTGCTCTCCACCGTTTGCAATTACATCGGGGACGTCCGCGTTGACTCTACCCACACCACGCCGGACGCTTTGGAGATAAACGAATTGATGCGGCGCATGGTGGATGCCGGTTGTCGTTATTGCTTCATGGAGGTAAGCTCGCACGCCGTCGACCAAAAGCGCGTCAACGGCTTGTCGTTCGACGGGGCAATTTTTTCCAACATCACGCACGATCATCTCGATTATCACAAAACGTTCAAGGCCTACATCGAGGCAAAGAAAGCCTTTTTCGATCACCTGCCCGCCGAGGCTTTCGCCCTCACCAACGCCGACGATAAAAACGGATTGGTGATGTTGCAAAATACCGCCGCCCGGAAATACACCTACGCCTGCAAGCGGATGGCCGATTTCACGGCAAAAACCATCGAACGCCACCTGCACAGCACCTTGCTTTCGCTCAATGGCCGCGAGGTGTGGGTGAAATTCGTGGGGGATTTCAACGCCTACAACCTGTTGGCGGTTTACTCGGCGGCCTCCCTGTTGGGCTTCCCGACGGACGACGTGTTGTTGGCATTAAGCCGCCTGTGCCCGGTGTCGGGACGTTTCGAAACCCTGTTGTCGGACGACGGGGTGATGGCCATCGTCGACTACGCCCACACGCCGGACGCGTTGGACAACGTCCTCTCCACCATCGAGGGACTAAAAAGCGAGGGCAGTCGGGTAATCACCGTCGTGGGCGCCGGCGGCAATCGCGATCGGACAAAACGCCCGGAGATGGCCGCCTCCGCCTGTCGTTTCAGCGACCGCGTGATTCTAACCTCCGATAATCCCCGCGGCGAGGAACCGGCAGCAATCATCGAGGAGATGTACGCGGGGGTGCCGCCCGAAGCGCGGGAACGGGTGCTCATGATCACCGATCGCAAAGAGGCTATCCGTGCCGCCCTGATGCTGGCGCGCCGCGGCGATCTCGTGCTGGTGGCCGGCAAAGGACATGAAAATTACCAGGAAATCAAGGGCGTCAAACACCCGTTTGACGACAAAGAGGTGATCAAAGCGATCTTTTATAAATCATGAGCCATGCTGTACCATCTGTTTGATTATTTGCATCGACTGGGTATTCCGGGCACCGGGATGTTCCGGTACATCACCTTCCGCTCGGCGGCCGCGATCATACTCTCTTTGCTGATCGCCACGGTGATCGGACGCTATATTATACGTTTCCTCCGGAGGCAGCAGGTGGGGGAGGAGATCCGCGACCTCGGCCTGGACGGACAGGCACAAAAACAAGGAACACCCACGATGGGCGGCGTGATTATCCTGCTGAGCATTATCGTTCCGGTATTGCTTTTTGCCCGCCTCGACAATGTCTATATCCAGCTGATGATCATCTCCACCTTGTGGTTGGGACTGATTGGTTTCCTGGACGATTACATCAAAATATTCAAGAAAGACAAGCGGGGTCTGAACGGGCGTTTCAAGATTATCGGCCAGGTGGGATTGGGGCTGATCGTTGGCGTAACCCTGTACGTCAGCGACGACGTGGTGATTCGCGAACGCGTCACCGCGACGGAAACGGGGGTCGCTGCGACGGTCATGTCGAACGTGGACGACGGTTTTTCGCAGGAAAAAAGCATCGTCGTGCTGGTTCAGGACGTCAAATCAACCCAAACCACCGTCCCTTTTTTCAAAAACAACCAGTTTGATTACGCCTGGTTTGGCGCCTTCGCGGGGGAGTACGCCGAGGAGATCGGTTGGATTATCTTCGTCATCATCACCATCCTGATTGTCACGGCCGTCTCCAACGGGGCAAACCTGACGGACGGCTTGGACGGCTTGGCCACGGGCACGTCGGCCATCGCGGGGGTAACGCTTGGGATTCTCGCCTACGTCTCCGGGCACATGGTCTACGCCGATTACCTGAACATCATGTATATCCCTAACTCCGGTGAATTGGTGGTATTTATATCGGCCTTTATCGGGGCGACAATTGGCTTTTTGTGGTACAATTCCTACCCCGCCCAGGTCTTCATGGGCGACACGGGAAGCCTCTCCCTGGGAGGAATCATTGCCGTCTTCGCCATCATCATTCACAAGGAATTACTGATACCCATCCTGTGCGGGATCTTCCTGATGGAAAACCTTTCGGTAGTCATGCAAGTGGGTTATTTCAAGTACACCAAGCGGCGTTTCGGCGTGGGCAAGCGCATCTTTTTAATGTCCCCCCTGCACCATCACTATCAAAAAAAGGGCTTGCCGGAAGCAAAGATCGTCACGCGATTTTGGATCGTGGGCATCGCCTTGGCGGTACTCACCATCGTCACTTTGAAAATACGGTAACAACAGATCATGAAAAAATTGCTCATACTTGGAGGTGGCGAAAGCGGCGTCGGCGCGGCGCGGCTGGGATTGCAGTTGGGTTACGATGTTTTCCTCTCCGACAGGGGTCGTCTCTCCGATCCCTACCGCCAAGCATTGGAGGAGATGGGGGTCTCCTTCGAAGAGGGGGGACACAGCCGCGATCGCATGGTAGGCATCGAACTCGTGGTAAAAAGTCCGGGGATTCCCGACACCCTGCCGCTGGTCGAAAACCTTCGCCGGACGGGAGCGGAGGTCATCTCGGAGATTGAATTTGCCGGTCGCCACGCGGACGCGCCCATGTACGGCATCACGGGGAGCAACGGAAAAACCACCACCACCTTGTTATTACACCACCTGTTGCGCTGCGGCGGACAGGATGTCGGCCTGGCGGGCAACGTGGGGAGCAGTTTGGCCGCCCAGGTTGCCGACCATCGCCACGCGGCCTACGTGGTGGAACTATCCAGCTTTCAATTGGACGGCATGTACCGCTTCCGTTGCAACTCGGCCATCCTCACCAACATCACGCCGGATCACCTGGATCGTTACAATTACCAATTCGAGCGCTACGTCGACTCCAAATTTCGCGTGATCAACAACATGCTCCCGGAGGATCTTTTCGTCTACGGCGCCGATTGCGACGTCGTGCGCGACCGCGTGGAGCACACCCGCGTCGTCCCCGAAACCCTGTCATTCACCTATCGCGACAACCCCTCCTCCGCCGCCGCCTGGATGGAGGGCAACCGCCTGGTGGCTCGTTGGCGCGACCGTCGTTTTTCGATAGACAAACGAGAAATTTCAATACAAGGTCGGCACAACGTCTACAACGCGATGGCCGCCCTCCTCGTCGCCATGAAAACAGGGATAAGCGACGACCACCTGCACCGCGGTCTCACCACCTTTCCCCAGGTGGAGCACCGCCTGGAGCGCGTGGCCACCATCAACGGCGTCACCTACATCAACGACTCCAAGGCAACCAACGTGGACTCCGCCTGGTACGCCCTCGAAAGCATGCAACAGCCGGTAATATGGATTGCCGGCGGCACCGACAAGGGCAACGACTACGAAGTGCTGAAAACCCTGGCGCGCGAAAAGGTCAAAACCCTCGTCTGCATGGGAGTCGACAACGCCAAACTCATCTCCGCCTTCGCTGGAGTATGCGAAATTGTCGACACGCGCTCCCTCCAAGAGGCCATGACCGCCGCCGTCTCGCGTTCCCTGCCGGGCGACGCCGTGCTGCTTTCGCCCTGCTGCGCCAGCTTCGACCTCTTCAAAAACTACGAAGACCGGGGCAGGCAATTCAAATCCGCCGTCGAGGAGCTAACAAAAAGATAAAACATGGAAAACGCCTTGCAATTCATGAAAAAGTACCTCGTCCTCAAGGGCGACCGGTTGCTGTGGGCGATGGTCATCCTGCTGATGTTCTTTTCGCTGGTAGTCGTTTTCACCTCCACGGGCGTGTTGGCTTACAAGTTCCACGCTGGAAACACCACGTACCTCCTGATGAAACATTTCGGCATGCTCGTCGCCAGCGTCATCGCCATACTCATCCTGCAATCCATGCACTACAAATACTTCATGTCATTTGCCGCGTGGGTATGGTTTCTCGCCTTGATCTGCCTGGCCATCATGCCATTTGTTGGCGTAAAAATCAACGACGCGATACGCTGGATCCGCATCCCGGTTATCGGACTCACCTTCCAGCCCTCGGAAATCGCCAAAATCGGGGTAGTCATGTGGGTCGCGCGCATCATCGCCATTGAACAGGACGACGGCCACTGCGGTGGTCGGGCGCTGTTCAAATCTGCCCTTTGCCTGCTCCCCATGATCGTCCTGATCATCCAGGAAAACTTCTCCACCGTATCGCTCATGGGATTGGTTGTTTTGATGATGCTATTCATCGGTCGTTTGCGGGCAAAATTGATGACCATCACCTTCGTCACGGTCGCCGTCTGCGCGATATCCTCTCTTTGGGCGGTCTACAACGTCCCCCAACTCGAGGAAAGCCAACGCGTGCGGATCGTAAAAGAGCGCCTCAGCGGGACAAACAAATTCCAGTTAGAGCAATCGAAAATCGCCATCGCCCTTGGCGGCCTGCACGGGGTTGGCCCCGGAAAAAGCGTGCAGCGCGACTTCCTCCCCAACCCCTTCTCGGACTGCGTCTACTCCATCACCATCGAAGAATACGGCCTCTTCGTCGGCGGCCTGCTCGTGTTGCTCGTCTACCTGATCATCCTCTACCGGGTAGGCACGATCATCCAGCGATGTACGCGCGTCTTTCCCGCCTTGCTGGTGGCGGGATTGGGACTAACCATCGTCTTCCAAGCCCTGGTACACATCCTCGTATGCGTCGGGCTATTCCCCGTCACCGGCCAGCAGCTGCCCTTCGTCAGCATGGGCGGAACATCCACGATACTAACAGGCTGCACCGTCGGCATGATCCAAAGCGTGGCGCACACCTTCTCCGAAGCGGGGAAAGACGAAGAACGCCAGCGACAACAACGCCGCCGCGACGCCCTCGAGCAGAAACGCCGAAACCTGGAACGCGAAGCCGCCGAAGCCGACTACGTCGAAGAAATGTAAAGCGCGAACATGAAAAAAGTAATCATCAGCGGCGGCGGCACGGGCGGGCACATATTCCCCGCGCTCGCCATAGCCAACGCCCTCAAGCGTTCAGGCCAGGAGGTAGACATCCTCTTCGTCGGCGCCGAGGGAAAAATGGAAATGGAAAAAATCCCGGAAGCCGGCTACCGCGTCGAAGGCCTACCCGTCAGGGGATTCCAGCGACGACTGACGTGGAAAAACCTGATCGTCCTCCTCAACCTCTACAAAAGCCTGCGGAAAGCGCGGCGAATCGTCAAAACGTTCCGCCCGGACGTCGTCGTGGGCGTCGGCGGATACGCCAGCGGCCCCGTCGGTCGGGTAGCCTCTCGTCGCCGCGTCCCCCTCGTGCTGCAGGAGCAAAACTCCCACGCCGGCGTCACCAACCGCCTCTTGGCCAAGCGCGCCAGGACAATCTGCGTCGCCTACGAAGGCATGGAACGCTTCTTCGACCCCGCCAAAATCGTCTTCACCGGCAACCCCGTTCGCCGCGAACTCCTCCAATCCATCGGCGCGCGGGACGAAGGAATCGCCTTTCACGCCCTCGACCCCGCCAAAAAAACGGCGCTCGTCACCGGCGGCAGCCAGGGAGCGGGCACCATCAACCGGGCGATGATCAAAGCATTAACCCTCCTCGCCGCGCGGGACAACATCCAGGTACTGTGGCAATGCGGCACCCTCTATCACGCCGACCTCCAGCGGCAACTCGCCACCACCCTTCCCCCGAACGTCACCCTCCTCCCCTTCCTCAAACGCATGGACTTGGCCTACGCCTGCGCCGACCTGGTGGTCTCCCGCGCCGGCGCCGGCACCATCTCCGAGCTATGCCTGCTGGCGAAAGCCGTCGTCCTCGTCCCCTCCCCCAACGTGGCCGAGGATCACCAAACCCGCAACGCCCTCGCGCTGGTCAACAAACAGGCCGCCATCATGATCAAAGACGCCGACATAGAAAACGCGCTCGGCGCCACCATCATCCACCTCCTGGACGACGACAGCCGTCGCCTCGCCCTCTCCGAAAAAATCCGTCCCCTCGGCATCGCCGACGCCGACCAGCGGATTGCCGACATCATCCTCTCCATCACCAAATAAAATCGCCATGCAAAACAACCCCATCGAACACACCCGCCCCCCCGTCTACTTCGTCGGCATTGGCGGCATCGGCATGAGCGCCCTGGCGCGTTACTTCAAGGCGATGGGGCACCTCGTGGCCGGGTACGACAAAACCCCATCCCCCCTCACCCTCAAGATGAACCGGGAAGAAAACATCCCCATCACCTACGCCGCCGCCGCCGCCGAAATCCCCACCCCCTTCCGCGACCCCGCCCGCGCGCTGGTCGTCTACACCCCCGCCGTCCCCCGCGAAAACCTCATCCTCGCCTTCTTCCGGGACAGCGGCCACGCCATCTACAAACGCTCCGAGATGCTGGGACTCATCTCCGCGAACAAAAAAGCCATCTGCATCGCCGGCACCCACGGCAAAACCACCGTCACCACCATGACCGCCTTCCTCCTCCACTCCTCCCGCGTCGGCTGCAACGCCTTCCTCGGCGGCATATCCTCCAACTTCGGCACCAACCTGCTGGTAAACACCGCGTCGGACTACGTCGTGATAGAGGCGGACGAGTTCGACCGATCCTTCCTCCACCTCCACCCGGAGATGGCCGTCATCACCTCCATGGACGACGACCACCTCGACATCTACGGCGCCCGCCAACACCTCCTGGAGGCCTTCGAGCAATTCGCCGCACAAACCCGCGGCCCCCTCTTCCTGCGCGCCGGCCTCACCCTGCAAGGCAAGGAGGTCGCGGGATACTACGCCGCCGACAAACGCGCTGACTACCACGCCCGCGACCCGCGCGTGGAGGAGGGAACCTTCCGCTTCGACTACGTCAGTCCCCGCGTCACCATCCCCGACCTGCGCCTCACCTTCCCCGGCCGCGTCAACGTGGAAAACGCCGTGGCAGCCATCACCCTGGCGCTCCACGCGGGGGCAACGCCGGCGGAAATACGCGAAGCCCTGCCCCGCTTCAGCGGCGTGGCGCGACGCTTCGACATGCGCGCCCGCGGACGGGTCATCTACATCGACGACTACGCCCACCACCCGCGGGAAATCGAGGCGGCGCTCACCTCCGTCCGCGAAATGTGGCCGGGCAGACGCCTCACCGTCGCCTTTCAGCCCCACCTCTACTCGCGCACGGCCGATTTCTACCCCGCCTTTGCCGGGAGCCTCAACCTGGCGGACGAGGTGATACTCATGGAGATATACCCGGCGCGCGAAGCCCCCGTGCCGGGAGTCACCTCCCGACTGATTGCCGATCTGCTGACCGTCCCCCACGCCATCGTCAGCAGGGAAGAACTCCCCGAACGCGTGCGCGCCACCGTCGCGGACGGCATATTCATGACCGTCGGCGCCGGCGACATCGACCGCCTCGTCCCCCTCTTCACCGACATGTTCAACGACCGATGAAAACAAAACACTCGCGAACCCGCCGCGAACACCCCGGAAAACAAACCGAAATGGCAGGAAACCGTCCCCTTCTCCCGCGCGAAAAGGGCAATCTCCTCCCGGGAGAAAAAAATCACTCGCGAGATAGAAAAAATCTCTCGAGAAATGAAAACGATCTCTCGCGAGATGAAAATTATCTCTCGCGAGATGAAAATAATCTCTCGCGAGATGGAAAATATCTCTCGCGAGATGAAACGATCTCTCGCGAGATAATTTTCATCTCTCGCGAGATAAAAACCATCTCTCGCGAGATTATTTTCATCTCTCGCGAGATCGTTTCTATCTCGCGAGTGATTTTTTTCCCCCGCCGCGTTTTGAAACCCCTTCCTCGCCCGATTCAAACGGGAAAAGCATTAAACATGAACAAATTACGCTACTTTCTTTCTCCCGCCCCCTCCCGCCCCGCGCCCGCGCGCGCCGCCATTCCCCCCGGTTGGCAGTCGTCGCGGGACAATCGCGAAACCCCGCCCGTTAAACCCGCGACAGCCCGAAACTGAACACCATGAAGCGGCTAATACCCTATATAATAAGCGCTCTTTTGCTTGCGTACTCGATAATTATCCTTACATTTGCCGCGGCAAAACTAAGGGAGGTAAAATGTAGAGGGGTACGGGTAACAGTCACGGACGCCGCGCTCAACGCCTTCGTTGACGAGGTAGACGTGCTGGAAATGATCAAAAAAGGGTACGGGACGGTTGTCGGGAAACAAATGATGGCCGTCAACAAGGACAGTTTGGAGAGGCTGCTCGCCGCCAGCCCGATGATCGAAACGGTTCAGGTTTACTACGGGTTAGACGGGTATTTCCGCGTGAAAATCAAACAGCGCGAACCCGTGCTCAGGGTGATGGCAGGCGACGGGTACTACGTCGACAAGAGGGGAGGAGCGATGCCGTTGTCTTCTAAATTTACTTCCAGGGTGATTGTTGCCACGGGCAACATTGACAAGACGTTTGCACGCGAACAATTAGCCCCGTTCGTGAAGCGCGTGGCGGAAAACGCGTTTTGGAACGCCTTCATCGAGCAGGTGGTGGTGCTCCCGAACAACGACGTGGTGTTGATCCCCAAAGTGGGCGACTTCAAAATCACGCTGGGCGCGTTGGAAAACTACCAGGGGCGGATGCAAAAGTTGATGATCTTCCTGAAACGGGGCGCGGCCAGGGGAGGGTGGAACACCTACAAGGAGATCAACTTGAAATTTGACAAGCAAGTAATTTGTACCAGAAGATAAAAGAATATGAAGTACGTGGCTTCTTTGGACATGGGATCGGAGACGATGGTGATGGCGCTGGCCGAGGTTTCGACCGGCCTCACCCGCGTGCAGAAAGTGGAGCGAATCCCCTCGGAAGGCATCGAACGGGGACGGGTGAGGAACGCTGGACTGGCGCGGGAGTCAGTGCGGCAACTGCAGGAGGTGTTCTCGCAAAAGCACGGGATAGTGATCGACCAGCTGCGGGTAGCCCTGCCAATGAGCTGGTTGCGACGGGTGTCGCGCGAGGAATCCGCGAGCTTCCCCCGCCCGCGATGGCTGGACGATTCTCACCTGGCAGCCCTGAAGCGGCAGGCGCTGGCGTCGTTCCTGGACGATGACCGGGAAGTTGTCTCCATCCTGCCGCGGTCGTACGTCGTCGACGGGGCGCCGGTGCAGGATCCGACGGGGCTTCAGGCAACGCGGTTGGACGCCTCCTACACCCTCTACTCGGCGCGCGAAGCCGACCTGGAGGCCGCCCGCGCCTGGTTCAAGGAGATAAAAATAGAGGTCGAATTTTACGCCGCGGTGGAGGCCATGAGCCAGGCGCTCATCGCGAAAGAGGACGGACTCCGGAATGTCGCCCTCATCGACCTCGGCGCCGAGAGCGTGAAAGTGCTGGTCTTCCAGCGCGGGATGGTCGTCCGCGACGCCGAGTTGCCCCTGGGGTGCCGATCCATCGACGAGGATCTGAACCGGACGTTCAACATCCAAAGCATCGACAAGGCGCGCAAATTAAAGCACGAGTACGGGATGGCCATCCACGCGATGGAAAAAAACAGGAAGATTATCATCCCCGAAACGAAGTATAGTATCCACCTGCACGCCCTGTTGCAGGTGGAACAATGCCGCCTGGAGGAGTTACTCGAGGGGGCGTTGTTTCAAATACAGCGAAGCGGCTGCTACGGCAAGCTGACCGACGGCATACTGCTGACGGGCGGGGGAAGCCTGGTGAAGGGCGTCGACACGCTGACGGCCAAGCTCTCCGGGCACCCGGTGAGGAAGGCGCTCATCGCGGGCATGTCGGCATCGGAAGCCTGGCTGCGGTCGCCCGGCTACCTGACCGCCTTCGGACTGCTGGACTGCGTCGGCAAATCGGCCAAACGCCCGCGACGGTCAAGCGGCGAGGGTTGGCTGGGCAAAATTTTTAAATAAAAGAGATATGGACGGAATGTTAAACCTGGAAATTCCCGAACAAGAGGAGTCAACCATCAAGGTATTCGGCGTCGGCGGCGGCGGGTGCAATGCCGTCAATTACATGTGCCAACAAGGGATAAAGGGGGTGGAATTCGTGGTGTGCAACACGGATATACAGGTGCTGCGCACGAGTCCCGTCAGGCACCGGATACAAATCGGGAAAATGCTGACGGATGGCCGCGGGGCGGGAAGTCACCCGGAACGCGGGCGGGATTCGGCCATCGAAAGCCTCGACTACATCCGCGCCATGCTGGAACGCAATACCGAGATGCTTTTCATCACGGCGGGCATGGGAGGCGGTACCGGTACCGGGGCTGCACCCGTCATCGCCGAGCTGGCGAAAAGCCTGGGGATACTGACCATCGCGATCGTGACGATTCCCTTTAACTTCGAGGGGAAAAAGCGCGTGGAGCAGGCGCTGGACGGTATCGAACGGTTGAGTAAACACGTGGATTCCCTGCTGATCATCTGCAACGAAAAGCTGCGGGAGATGTACGGGAACCTGAAATTGTCAAAAGCCTTCGCGAAGGCCGATGACGTTCTGGCGATTGCCGCCCGGAGTATCGCCGAGATTATTACCATGAAGGGACTCGTGAATATCAATCTCCCCAACATACAGGCCGTGATGCGCAACAGCGGGGTCGCCCTGATGGGCGCCGGCGACGCCAGCGGGGAGAATCGGGAAATGAAGGCGGTGCAGGCAGCGTTACACTCGCCCTTGCTCAACAGCAGCGATATCCGCGGGGCGTCCAAAATCCTGCTGAATTACTTGTACGGTGACCAGGAGCCTACCTACACCGAAATGGGGTTGGTGCAGGCCTACCTGAAGGATCTGGTGGGGCATAGCGTGAACATCAACTGGGGATTGGGAAAGGATAACACGTTGAAGGACGCGTTGCGCGTGGTGGTGATTGCCACGGGCTTTAACCAGGGTTCCCTGGATTCAACCCGCCACCCGAAAACCCCGTTCAACGTGGAGATCGTGGAGGATCTGAAGATGGAGAGCGAGGATCCCCGCGTGCTGGAGGAGCGTGAACGGGAGCGCCGCCGGCTGCAGCAGGAGAGGGCTAACCGTCAACCCAAACCCAGCCCTACCCCGGCATACGACGACGATGAGCCGCGTCCACCCGTCAAACGCAAGACGGGCGTGAATACCATCCCGGACGTGACGGGGTGGCTTCGGGGGAGGTTCGGGAACATGTTTGTGTTCGACACGGAAAGAGATCACGACATATAAAAGATACGAGCCATGATAGAGGGATTGATCAATTTTGACCAGGACGAGGTTTCCCCGACGATTATCAAGGTAATCGGCGTGGGCGGCGGCGGCTGCAATGCCGTGAAATACATGTATGAACAGGGCATTTGCGACGTGGATTTCGTGGTGTGCAATACCGATCGGCAATCACTCGCGGACAATCCCGTGGCCTGGCAAGTGCAGATGGGCGAGGCGCTGACCCACGGACGCGGGGCGGGAAATAGCCCCAGCGTGGGCGAGGCCGCCGCGAACGAAAGCCTGGAGGATATCCGCGCCATGTTGAGCACGAACACCAAGATGGTCTTCGTCACGGCCACAATGGGCGGGGGCACCGGCACGGGGGCAGCCCCGGTGATCGTGAAGATGGCCAAGGAGATGGGGATACTTACCGTGGCCGTGGTGACGGTGCCCTCGCGCCTGGATGGCCCCGAGCGGCTGGAACAGGCGTGTGCCGGCATCAAGCGGATGCAGGAGTACGTGGATGCCATGATTGTCATCGACAACGAAAAGATCAGGAGCATGTATGGCTCGCAAACCATAAGCAACGCTTTCGCCAAGGCAAACGACGTGCTGAAGATAGCCGTGAAGGGTGTCGCCGAGATTATCACGCTGCCCGGATACGTCAACGTGGACTATGCCGACGTGGAGACGGTGATGACGAATAGCGGCGTGACCGTCATCGGCGCCGCCAGGGCGTCGGGTGTCAACCGCGCGAGCGAAGTGATTGTCAACGCGCTGAACAGCCCGCTCCTGAACAAAAGCGACATATCGGGCGCCAAAAATATCCTGCTGAACATCACCTCCGGGATCGAGGATGACGAAATCACGATGGACGAGATGACGGAAATTACCTCCTACGTGATCAACGAGGTCGGGGACACGGCGTCCGTGATCTGGGGTGTCGGGATGGATGAATCGCTGGGGGACAGCCTCTCCGTGACGATCATCGCCACGGGCTTCCCCTTCGAGGAGATGAACGACCTGTTCGACGTGGACATCTCCGACGTGGCGCCGCCAAAGGAGACCATCCGAAGCGGGGTGGCCGATTACGCCGGGATGATACTGGAGGAATCTGAGGTGCTCTTGAAGCCCGACCTCTCTCCCGAACAGATAGAAGAATTGAAAGTGACACCGGCCTTCAAACGCCGGAGCGTCAAAGTGAATGAATTTTGACAGAGCCGGCTCTGTATAATTGTTGAATAAAAATTAGAAATGGAAAAATTTAGAGAATTAGGTTTAGACGGGGAAATTCTTAAAGGAGTTGCAGATTTGGGCTTTGAAATACCGACGCCTGTGCAAGAGAAGACGATCCCTGTGATTTTGGGCGAGGAGAACGATTTGGTCGTTTTAGCCCAAACGGGAACGGGGAAAACGGCGGCGTTCGGGCTACCCCTGCTACAGAAGATCGACTCGGAGCGTAGGGATACGCAAGTGTTGATCCTGAGTCCCACGCGAGAATTGTGCGTGC
Source organism: Odoribacteraceae bacterium (assembly GCA_031267995.1). Lineage (GTDB taxonomy): Bacteria > Bacteroidota > Bacteroidia > Bacteroidales > Marinifilaceae > JAIRKS01. Next base: position 22,960 of record JAIRXZ010000037.1, read on the forward strand.
AAATAGGAAACGACCTGAAAAACTACGCCCTGCACCGGAAGGATATCTTTATCGCTTGCGTGTACGGGGGCACCGACATCCGGAAACAAATACGGGAGGTGCAACGGGGAGTACATATCATCGTGGCGACACCGGGACGGCTCGTCGACCTCTTGGAACGTAAGGTCGTGAACATTGGAACGATATTCGCCGTGGTGTTGGACGAGGCCGATGAGATGCTGAACATGGGGTTCCAGGAGGAGTTGAACTTTATCCTGGAGGCCACGCCGGAAAAGAAAAATACCTATCTTTTCTCGGCCACCATGCCCAAGGAGGTGGAGGGAATCGCCAAGAATTACCTGGTGAATCCCCTGGAAATCTCTGTTGGCAAAAAGAATCAGGGGGCGGACACGGTGTCGCATCACTATTACATGGTGCGCGCCAGGGATTGTTACGAAACCCTGCGCCGCGTGGTCGATTGCGCGCCGGACATGTACGCGATCATCTTTACCCGCACGAAAAATGACGCGAGCGATATCGCCAAGCACTTGCAAAAGGACGGGATCGATTGCGATGCCCTGCACGGCGATTTGAGCCAGGCACAGCGGGATAACGTGATGGCCGCCTTCCGCTCCAAGCGCTTGAAGGTGCTGGTAGCAACGGACGTGGCGGCCAGGGGACTCGACGTGGATTGCCTGACGCACGTGATCAATTACAACCTGCCCGACGACGTGGAGAGTTACACCCACCGCAGCGGACGCACCGGGCGCGCTGGAAAAGAGGGTATCTCGATTGCCATCATCCACTCCAAGGAGAAGGGCAAGTTGCGCCGCATCGAGGGGATGCTGAAAAAGCAGTTTATCTACCAGGAGGTGCCGAATGGCGATCAGATTTGCCGGGCACAGTTGGCCTTTTATGCCGACAAGATCCTGAATTCCGACATGCAAGAGGAGTTGGAACGCTATGACAAAGGGGTGTTCGAGAAATTCGAAGCCTTCAGTAAAGAGGAGTTAATCCAGCACCTGGTATCCTACGAGTTCGGCAAGCTCTTGAAGAAGTACAAGAACACGGAGGATTTGAACCTGCAGGACGGCGAACGGGGAGAGTGGGGGAGTCGCGACCGGGATCGCGGACGCGGTCGGGGCAGAGACAGGGATAGAGATCGGGATCGCGGTCGCTGGGATGATCGGGATAGTAGAGATAGCAGAGATCGGGATAGCAGGGATAGTCGGGACAGCCGCGATAACCGTGACAACCGGGATAACCGTGACAACCGGGAAGACCGGGTAGAACGAGTAGACCGCGGAGAACGCGTGGATCGTGGAGAACGAGCAGACCGTGGAGAACGAGCAGACCGCGGAGACCGTGGAGATCGCATGGATCGTGGAGATCGCGGAGACCGCGGAGACCGCCGCGGTCGCGGAAACGACATCTTCTTCAGCAGCTTCTCGATGAACGTCGGTCGGGAAGACGGAATGACCCCTCGCGACCTCATGGCCTTGATCAACCAACACTCCCGTCGTCGCGGCGTGGAGATCGGTGGAATCCAGATCTACGACACCGACACCAAATTCGAGATAGACGAAACCAGCGCCCACGACTTCTTCGTGGACTTCAAGCGCGTATTCTTCAACGGCATCCCGGTAACGCTCGTGCCCGTATCGGGACGCGTCGAGCGGGGCGACAGAAACAGCGACCGTCGCGGCAGCCGCGGGGGAGAACGCACCTTCGCCTTCCTCGACAGACCGGACTACGACCGGGGACGCGGCAGCAAAAACCGTCGCGACACCATCGCCGGCAAGCGTCGCGGGAAACCGGGCAGCAACCCCAAAAAGCCCCGGAACTTCAGTAGATCCTAAGGAGAATCGCCCCGCGATTCCCCTTTCTCTTGTTCTTAAAAATCGTGAATCATGGAAATACATACAGCAACATTCGTGTCGAGTCACACAGACGTGACGACATGCCCCCCCCCTAACCGCCACGAGTACGCCTTCATCGGGAGATCAAACGTCGGGAAATCATCCTTAATCAACATGCTCACCAACCACAGCAAGTTGGCAAAAACCTCCTCCACGCCCGGAAAAACGCAACTGATCAACCACTTTTTGATCAACGACGAGTGGTACCTGGTAGACCTTCCCGGCTACGGCTACATCAAGGCTGCCAAAACGTTGAGGGGACAATTCAGCGCCATGATTCGCGACTACATCTTGCGGAGGGAAAACATGATCTGCCTGTTCGTGCTGGTGGACAGTCGTCATGCCCCTCGCGAGATCGACCTGGAATTTATGGCCTGGCTGGGCGAAAACGGCGTACCCTTCGTCCTTGTCTTCACCAAGATGGACAAGCTCTCGGCACGCGAAAGCGACACCTGCGTCGCCGAATACGAAAAGGTGATGCTGGAACAATGGGAAAAAATGCCCCTCACCTTCGTCACCTCCGCGGAAAATCGCTTGGGGCGGGCGGAACTGCTCGCCTACCTGGACGAGCTGAACCGCACCGTCGAAAACCCGGCAATAGGATAACAATGAGCGCGCGGGACAAACACGAAATGAAAACCGAGGAACTCCCGTCGCCATCCTTTGAACAACTCTGCCCTTCGTTGCAACTGGATGACGAGCAGCGAGCCTTGTGTCTATCCTGGTGGAATCAGCTGAAAGAAAAGCGAATATTTGCACTCGTGGAAACCTGGGGCGAGGAATTACAAAGCGAAGAAATCACCTTTGAATCCTACGCCCTCCTCCTCTCCGTCTACATCCGCGTGCAAGAGTGGCTGATTGAAGACTCCGACTTCCTCTCCACCTACCCCCCGGAAACCGCGGACGACATCCGCGAAGAGACGGAAAGACGCCTCCGCGACGCCTACGCCTGGCAAGAAGCCCTCCGCCTCATCGCCCGGAAAGAGGAACTCGACTACCTCACCACCCTCCTCCACAAGCTCGACGCCTCGGGCTACCTGTACGACAAAGAGCAGCGTCTCACCACCCTCCTCGCCATCTGCCGTTGGAGTCCCCGTCTATCCGCCCTGCCGGCGCGCGAAATCATCCGCCTCTACATCCTCTCCGAGCAAGACCTCGTCCCCATGGCGCTCGACACCCTCCTGGGCTGGCGCCTATCCCTCGTGAAAATGCGCGACTTCCCCTACACCTGGCAAACGCCGGACAACCTCGCCAAAATGGAAGACGCCGCCCGCCTCATTGCCGCCCGGCTGCTGACCCTCAAAAGCGCCTTCCCGGACGTCGTCCTCCGCGCCTCCTTCTTCCGCCTCCTCTACATGCTATCGGGCGCCCGCCCGGAACTCATCCGCGACAACGCCCTCCACACCCTCCTCTTTCGCAACGTCGGGACGAAATTCACCTTAGACGACCTCCTCCACCTCCCCCTCCCCGGCCTTGTCGACAAGATACTATCGAACACCTCCCTCTCCCCGACCATCGACACGAAAGAGCGCGCCTTCCAGGGACGCGGCCGCCTCACCCTGAAAGAGGGCGTCATCCACCTCTTTCCCGCCACCCTCCCGTCGCCGCTCAAGGAAAACAGCGTATCGCACCTGGCGGGCATCCCCGTCAAAATCACCTCCTCGCGCGAAGAAAACTTCTCCCCGACGGCCGACATCCCCTCCCTATCGGCCGCCTGGAATCGCGTCCTCCAGGAATATTCCATCTTGCCCAAGAAGCTCCTTGTCATCAAGGAGCGTCCCCCGGTAAAAGCGAAAGTCAAGATACAAATCAAAAACCTCCACCCCTCCAACCCCCTCTACGCCTTTGTCCGCGTGATCGACGACCACTTCGAGGGCGAGGGCGTCCTCCACGTCCGCAACATCACCCGCGCCAAGCTCTCCTCCCTGGCGCGCCTCCTGAAACCCGGCGACAGGATGACGGCAACGGTCGTCGAATCAACCCCGGAGCGCCTCTCCTTCTCCATCCTCGGCGACCTGGACGCCACCGTCGCCGCGCGCCTGCATCCCGGCGAGCAAACCGCGTCCCTCCTCCTCTCCAAGCGCGGCTCCCTGCTCACCTGGCTCAGCGAGGACGGCTACTCCCTATACTCCGCGCCAACCGCCAACCGCGACATAAAGATCGGCGACCGTTACATCCTCGAACTAAAAAACATCAGCCTCACCGGCTACATCAAGGCAATCGTCAAAAAGCAAGTAGAAACGGAGATAGACATGCACGAAGCCGTCTACAACCTCCTCTACAGCTACATCGACGACGTCAAACCCACCGACAAAAAAGAGGCAGCCACCGGCTTCGAGGAGTGGACGATGCCCCTCACCGCCGGCTACATGTCGGAACTCATCTGGACGCTGGGGCTATACACCTCCCCCCGTCTCTCCCCGCGCAACCTCAACCTGTTATATCTCCTCAAGCTCCTCGCCCACGTCGCCATCGACCACGTGGCCGAAGAATTTTACGCGGCGCGAATCAACTACATGCTCGCCGTCCACGAATTTATCTCCGGCGAGCCGGACATCAAAACCGAACTATCCCCCGACCCCGTCACCGCCAAAACCCTCGTGGAGAGATTCCCCGCCCTCGAATCCCCCGCCCTCGTCCTCAAGCTCATCTCCACGCGTCTCGACAAAACCGCCCGCGACCACCTCCTCGTATCCTCCTTCGCCACGGATCCCCTCATCAACAAACTCTCCCGCCTCATGCTCTCCCGTTTCCTCCTGCAGCCGGTCATGCCGGAAGCAGCCGCGGCCGTCCGCGAGGAGATCATCGCCTGCCTCGCCGACCTCCCCCAGGAACCCGAAGAGGAAGAAACACCCACCGTCCACTTCGGCACGGAGGGGCACGACAGGGAATTTAAAACATCCGTCGTCTTCCCCCCCGAATCCACGGGCGAGGCCGACGCCGAGCGTCAATTAGACCTCATCCTCCGCACCATCACCGGCTTCCTCAACGCCGCCGGCGGCACACTCTACATCGGGGTCAACGACTTCGGCCTCCCCTCCGGCATCCAGGGCGACCTCTCCTACCTGCGTTGCGACGAGGACAAATACCAGCTATTCATCCGCCAGCGAATAGTCGAAAGCCTCGGCAAGGACGTCAACGGCCTCATCGCCTTCAAATTCGCCACATACGGCCAAAAAGTCGTCTGCGCCATCGCCATCCCATCCTACCACCAGGCCGTCGTCTACAAAAAAACCGTTTGGCAACGCCAGGGCAACGCCACCCGTCCACTCCAAAAAACCGACCTGAAACTATTGAAACACCGCAAGAAAGAAGCGGGCATATCCCATCGAGCCACCGCCCCGTCCTTCCCCGGCGAAACCGGTTACGCCATAAAAACCCCCGACCTCACCCCCGTCATCGAGGAAAAACCCAAAATCGCCACCTCCCTCCTGCAGGAGATCCAAACCCCCGCCCGCGGCCACCTCTCCCTCCTCAAGCAGGGAAAATACATCCTCACCGACCAGCCCCCGGAGCGCGACGACACCCTCCTCACCCTCCCTCTCCCCGCCGACGACGAGGGATGCCTCATCCAGGTCTACGACACCGGCCACGTCAACCTCGTCTCCACCAACGTCCTATCGGGCAAAAAGCGCGACTTTGAATACCAAAACGGCACATTCGCCAACGCCACCCCCATCTTCGTCGCCTTCGCCACGCGGGACGACTTCCTATTCCTCAAAACCCACGTCAACAAGGACGCGCACATCAAGGTAACACCCGTCAACCCACTCAAAATCAACACCGACCTCTCCCTCAAGGGCGTCATCGTCCTCGCCGCCAAATTCGACAAAATCGAGCAGGTCGAAATCCTCACCCCCCGCCAGGCGCGCGCCCTTTCCTGCACCAAAGACCTCTCCCCGTTAGGCGCCCCCACCCACTCCCTCTCCGTGGTCAAGGACATGCTATACCTCGACGAACTATTCAAAACCGCCAAAAACAGATGAAGGAAACCATTGGCCTCCACCAGCTAAACACCCTCATCAAGCGAACCCTCGCCGCCAACCTGCCCTCATCCATGTGGGTCATCGCCGAAATCGCCGGCATCGGCGAAAACCGCTCCGGCCACTGCTACCTCGAACTCGCCGAAAAGCGCGACGACACCCTCCTCGCCTCCTCCCGCGCCGTCATCTGGGCATCCACCTACCGCGTCCTCAAACCCGCCTTCCGCGAAGCCACCGGCATGACCCTCCAGGAAGGCATGAAAGTCCTCCTCGAAATAGCCGTCACCTTCCACGAACTATACGGCCTATCCCTCAACATCAGGAACATCGACCCCTCCTTCACCATGGGCGACCTCGAGCGCGTGCGACGCGAAACCCTCCTCCGCCTGCAACGCGACGGCATCATCAACATGAACCGCGAACTCCCCTTCCCCCTCCTCCCAAAATCCATCGCCATCATCTCCTCGCCCACCGCCGCCGGCTACCAGGACTTCATCCACCAGCTGCGCGCCAACACCGCCGGCTACGCCTTCCACACCTGCCTCTTCCCGGCCACCATGCAAGGAACCGGCAGCGCGCGGAGCATCATCGAGGCGCTCGACAGGATCAACAACACCCTCGCGCTCTTCGACGTCGTCGTCATCATCCGCGGCGGCGGCGCCCAGGCCGACCTCAACAGCTTTGACGACTACCCCCTCGCCGCCAACGTCGCCCAATTCCCGCTCCCCGTCATCACCGGCATCGGCCACGAGCGCGACGAAAGCATCGTCGACCGCGTCGCCCACGCCAACCTCAAAACCCCCACCGCCGCCGCCGAGTACCTCCTGGACGCCTTCCGCGACGCCGACGCCGCCCTGAAGGAGCGCGTCGACCGCCTCCGCGCCGCCATCCCCGCCCTCCTCGCCGGCCAAAAGCGCGACCAAACCACCCGCGCCCGCGCCATCAAACAACTCGCCGGCGCCCTGCTGGACAAGCAAACGGCGCGCCTCCGCCTCGCCTCGCGGGACATCGGCCACGCCACCCTCCTCGCCCTCCACCGTCGCCGCGAATACTTCAAGCGCCTCGACGCCAGGGCACGCGGGCGCCTCGCCCTCCTCCTCGCCCGCGCCGCCGCCCGCCTCGACGAACTCTCGGAACGCGCCAGGGCGAGGGTGCGCCAAACCCTCGTCGCCCGCCGACACGCCCTGGAACTGCAGGAAACCAAAATCACCCTTGTCGACCCCCGCCGCGTCCTCGAGCGAGGCTTCTCCATCACCCGCCTCAACGGCAAAGCACTGCGCGACACCGCCAACCTCGCCCCCGGCGACATCCTGGAGACCCGACTCCACGGCGGCGCCCTCACCAGCCAAATCAAAGAAATCACCAACGACTAAACAAAAAAACATGGAAACGATAAAGTACAGCCAGGCCGTCGAGCAACTCGAACAAATCATCGCCAAGTTGGAGGACAACAAAATGGACGTCGACGAACTCGGTCTGCAAGTCAAGCGCGCCGCCGAACTCGTCGCCTTCTGCAAGGCCACCCTCCGCGAAACCGAAAAAGAGGTGGAGGAAATCCTCCGATCGATGGAAGAAGGGGAATGAGCCTCCCTCTCCGCCTCCTCCTGGCGCTCGCCCTCCTCCCCCTCGTCGCCCCCGCGCAACCGGCTGACGCCCTGGCCAACCTCCTGCGCGCCGGGGGATTGGAGCACGCCTCCGTCGGCATCTCCATCAAGCGCGTCGCGGACGGCCGCGTGATTTGCGAGCACGCCCCCGCCTTGTCCCTTCGCCCGGCCTCCGTCCTCAAACTCCTCCCCACGCTCCTCGCCCTGGAAGCCCGCGGCGAGCTATTCACCTACACCACAACCCTCTCCATCGACGACGACGCGTCGCAATGGCGCCCCCCCGGCCGCCTCGTCATCACCCCCGGGGGCGATCCCACGCTGGAATCCGCCCACTTCCCCGACCGATCCTTCCTCCGCCGGGTGGTGGACACCCTCCTCGCCGCCGGCATCACGCGCCTCCCCGAACCCCCGCTGGTGGCCGACGCGTCTCCCGCGTTTATCCCCGGATCCTGGCCGTGGGAGGATATCGCCAACCACTACGGCGCTGTATATCACCCCTTCAATTACCGGGACAACAGCTACGCCATCACCCTGGAGGCCACCCGACCGGGCGCTCTCGCCCGCGTCCGGGATCTCGTGCCCGCCTCCCTCGACCTCACCTTCGACAACCGCGTGATCACCGACCCGTCGGGCAAGAACGACGTCTGGATTTACGGCGGCCCCTCCTCCTCCCCGCTCCTCCTCCGGGGCACCGTCACGGGAACGCCGCCCCGCTACACCGTCAAAGGGGCCATGCACCACCCCGCCGCCGCCTTCACCGCCGAACTTACCGACGCCCTCACCGCCGCCGGCATCGCCGTGACCTCCACCCCCGCCCCCCACGAACGCGCCATCTCCTCGCCCACCACCCCCTCGTCCCCCCGCGAG
>JAIRXZ010000057.1 GCA_031267995.1 Odoribacteraceae bacterium
TGATGCGCGAATGTATCGCTTTTTTTCAATAAAAAAAATTCGACGACATTTCTGTTGTTTTTTCTCGCCGCGCGGGAAGTCCTCCGTCGTTATTCACATCCCAACTGTAGAGACGTAGCGTGCTACGTCTCAGGAATTGAAAGCAATCGTACCCCAGACGTGAGACGCGCCCCAGACGTGAGACGTAGCACGCTACGTCTCTACTGATGTACGGATATGGGTTTGACGATCTCTGTAGAGACGTAGCGTGCTACGTCTCAGGAAATGGAATCCCAATACTGGAGACGTAGCACGCTACGTCTCTACACAAAGAGGTGGGCACCCGCGAGGGGCGCCCCGGTGTGTTTACCGGTGTTATCGTCGGGGTACACACGCGGGAAAGGGCGCACACGCAGGTGCGCCCCTACAGTTTGCCGGAGAATGTTGTAGGGGCGAATAATTATTCGCCCTTCCCCGCGTGTGCACCTTCGACGTGCGCCCCCTTTCGCTGGCGCGGGCTTGTAGCCCGTGCCAGCACCGGGGTCATGATTGTGGCTTCGACAGGCTCAGCCACCGTAGTGGTGGTGACTTCGACAGGCTCAGCCACCGCGGTGGTGGTGGTGGCTTCGACAGGCTCAGCCACCGGTACGATTTCGATAGGCTCGGTCACAGCCACGGTGGCTGAGCTTGTCGAAGCCATTGGAGTATGCTGTAGGGGCGCACCTCCGTGTGCGCCCTCGACATGTTGTTACCGGGACGCACACCGCGGGGAAGGGCACCCGCGAGGGGCGCCCCGGTGTGTTTATCGGTGTTATCGTCGGGGTGCGCACGCGGGAAAGGGCGCACATGGAGGTGGATGGACGCGTTATTTCGCGCCGTTGCCCCGCTCGCGCGGTATTACCGGGAGGATTGGTGGGCGAAGTCCCTGCCGGCGCGGAGCGCTTTGAGGTTGGATTCTACTACCTTGTCGCCTTTGCGGGCGAAGATGTCCTCGATGCCGCGCTCGAGGAACTCGAAGGGGATGTCGATGAAGGGGGAGGCGGCGCCGAGCATTACCACGTTGCCGGCGATGGGGGTGCCGGCGGATTCCCTGGAAAGGGCGTCGGCGTCGACGATTACGCGGCGGGGGAGCGACCGGAGGACGGTCATGAGGCGCTCCTCGTCGGGGTAATCCGGGATGTTCACCATCGGCGCGGAACTCGTGACCACGTGGCCGTTGTCCTTGAGGTAGGGGAGGTAGCGCAAGGCCTCCATCGGTTCGACGGAGAGGATGAGGTCGGCCGTGCCGAGGGCGATGAGGTCGGAGTAAATCGGGCGATCGGACAGGCGGAGGTGCGATTGGACGTCGCCCCCGCGCTGGCTCATGCCGTGCGTTTCGGCTTGTTTCATGTAGAGGTTGTTGGTGACGGCGGCCGATCCCAGGACGGCGGCGATGGAGAGGATGCCTTGTCCACCGACGCCCGCGAGTATCATGTCTGTTTTCATACTTGTAATTTATTTTTTCAATTTCTTCTTTCCCCTGGCCGCTTCGTGGGTGCACGGCCGGCGGGGGAGGTTCTATTTTTTCAATTTCTTCTTTCCCCTGGCCGCTTCGTGGGTGTACGGCCGGCGGGGGAGTTCCTATTTTTTCGATTTCTTCTTATCCCTGGCGGCCTTTTGGATGCAGGGGCGGCGGGGGATGATGACGGAGACGCCGGGGAACGCGATTTCGTCGCGGATGACGCGGCAGAGTTCGTCGTGGTTTTTGGGCACGGGCATGAGCACCTTGAGGTGTTCCGGGGAGACGCCGATGCCGCGGCAGATGGCCTCGAGACGACCGGTGGCCGCGGAGTCCTGTCCGCCGGTCATGGAGACGGACTCGTTGTCGGAGATGATGATGGTGACGGGCGCGTTTTCCGTCACGCAGTCCAGGAGGCCGGTCATGCCGGAGTGCGCGAAGGTGGAGTCGCCGATCACGCAGACGGCGGGGGAGAGGCCCGCGTCCGCCGCGCCTTTGGCCATGGTGATGGAGGCGCCCATGTCCACCGTGGAGTCGATGGAGAGGAAGGGGGGCAAGGCGCCGAGGGTGTAGCAGCCGATGTCGGAGAAGACGCGGCCGCCGGGGAATTCGGTCATCACCTCGTTGAGCGCCTTGTAGACGTCGCGGTGGCTGCACCCGACGCACAGCGCGGGGGGACGGGGCATGACGATGTCCGGTATGGGCATCCCCTGCCGGGTGGGCAGCCCCAGCGCCTTGGCGACGTGGTCGGGATTTAGCTCCCCGTCCCTCGGCAGCGTGCCGTCGAGGCGCCCGGAGACGGGTTCCTTGCCGAGGTATCCCCGCAGCAGCTCCTCGATGACGGGGTATCCCTCCTCCAGCACCAGGAGTTTGCGGCAGCGGGCGGCGAGGCGTTCCACGAGGTCGCGGGGCATGGGGTATTGCCCCACCTTGACGACGGGGTGCGGCGAGTGTCCGTTGAAGGCCTCCATGAGGTAGTTGTAGGCGATGCCGCAGGCGATGATGCCGAGCGCGGGGTCGGCGCCCTCGATGTAGCGGTTGCACGGGGAGCCGGCGGCGTCCACCTCCAGCGCGGGTTGTTTCTGGAGGAGCGAGCGGTAGCGGGCGCGGGCGTTGACGGGCAGGAGGACGAACTGGCGGCGATCCGTGGGATAGCGCGGGGCGTTTTCCGCGACGGGCGGCCTGGTGGTGACGCCCGCCCGCGAGTGCGCCAGGCGCGTGGTGACGCGGAGGAGGACGGGCAGCTCCCATCGCTCCGAGAGGTCGAAGGCGTGGCGCGTCATGTCGTAAGCCTCTTGCTGGTCGGCCGGTTCCACCACCGGCAGGAGGGCGAACTTGCCGTAGACGCGGGAGTCCTGTTCGTTTTGGGAGGAGTGCATGCCGGGGTCGTCGGCGGCGACGATGACCATGCCGCCGTTGACGCCCGTGACGGCGATGTTCATGAAGCAATCGGCGGCCACGTTCATGCCCACGTGCTTCATGCATACCAGCGCTCGCTTGCCGGCGTAGGACATGCCGGCGGCGGCTTCCATGGCGGTTTTTTCGTTTGCCGACCATTGGGAGTGCAATCCCCGGTCGGCGGTTTCGGGCGCCTCCTGGATATACTCGGTAATTTCTGTTGACGGGGTGCCGGGGTAGGCGTAGACGCCTGAAATGCCGGCATCGATGGCTCCCCGCGCGATGGCTTCGACACCTAATAATAGTTGTTTTCGCATGACGAATGGATTTATGGTTAATTTGGGTTTGGGTTTCGAGAGTGGGTACGGGGCAGGGCGCCCGCCGGGGTGCAGCGTTATAATCCCCCGAAGAGTTTGAGCACGCCTATGATATAGGCCAGCACGAAGTAATATTCCGATGGCAGGTACATCCCTTTCTTTTTTACGGCGGGCTAAGGTACAAAAAAAACCGGCAACGCGAAATTGCCGGCTCTTTTTCACCGCCTTTGTTTACTGGAATTCCATTGGCGTGAAGACGTTCAGGTGCTCCACCCGCAGGAGGTCGAACACCGTTTTGACGGGGGTGAAGGTCTCCAGCGGCACCTCCACGAAGATGGTGTTCCAGTTGGCCATCGCCCCGTTCCACAGGCCGGGCAGCTCCTGCACCAGGATCTCGCGTCCGTTGAACGATTTGGTGGTGATGAACGCCTGGCGGTCGTCCACGAAATCGAGGAGATTGTACTTCTTCCCCTTGTGGTTGTAGGTGCTGCAGACGATGTCCACGGGATTGAAGTGGGTCGACCGCTCGAAGATGCCCCGTTGCGCCCTGTTTTTGAGGTCGACCTGCGCGCTTTCCACGATCATCAGGCGGTAGCCGTCGGCGGGCGATCCCACCCAGAAGGGGCCTCCCCCCGGTTCGCCCTCGTTTTTGACCATGCCGCAGACGCGCAGGGGGCGATCCAGCAGTTGCTTCAGCAGCTTGACGCGTTCGCGTTTGCCGGCGCGTGCGGCCTCCTCGCCGGGGCGATAGCCGAGGTGCCGGCGGATGAATTCCTCGATTTCGTCGAGCACGGCGGCCGACGGTTCGCGCTTCTCCAGGAGGCGGGCGTGGTGGAATATTCGCTCGCGCGTCTCCAGCAGGATGCCTCCCAGCGCCCGCTTGTAGCGCACGGTGGCGGCCTTGTTGCGATCGGGGGTGACGTTGTCGATATTCTTGATGAAGACCACCTCCTCCTTCAGCTCGTTGAGATTGTGGATCAGGGCGCCGTGACCGCCGGGACGGAAGACGATGGCGCCTCGCTCGTCGCGGAGCAAGTTGCCGTCGGGGGTGACGCTCACCGTGTCCGTGTCGCTCCGCTGGACGGAGAACGAGACCTTGAATTGTATCCCCGTCTCGCGCTGGTAGCGGGCGCGGACGCTCTTGAGCAGCGCCTTGAACTTGTCGGCGTGTTCGGCGGCGACGGTGAAGTGGAGGTTGGCCGTCTTGCCGTTGTGACAGTAGAGGGCGCCCTCCACCAGGTGCTCCTCGAAGGCCGTGCGGGCGTGCTCCTGGTAGAGGTGGAAGCAGATCAAGCCCTTTGGCGTGGCGTTATAATTCAGCCCCTTGGGGGTGAGGAGGTACTCCAGGATCTCGATAAACTGGTTTTTGTGGAGGAGCTTGTCCACGTCCAGGTGGTCGGCGTAGATCACCTCGCGCAGCTGTCGGAAGAAGGGGTACTCCTTGATTTTGTCGAAGAAGGCGGAGACGGTTCCCGGCTCGCGTTCCTGCCTCAGCCGCAGGTACTCCTCGTCGGAGGCCGTGTAGGTAGTCATGAAGGTGTTCAGCGTTTTGAACATGCGGGTGGCCGATCCCGACGCCGGCACCATCTTGGTCATCGGGACGGTGGCTTTTCTTGCTTCGTGGAGGGCGGCGTAGTTGTCCGCCTCGTCCGGGGCGAGCGTTCTGATCCCGTTTCCCGGCGCGGCGGCATCGTGCAGCTCCACGTGGCCGCAGCCGTCGCGGAAGCGTTGCAGTTGGCCGTCCACCTGGTCGGGTTTCACGCCAAGTCGCTTGAATAGTTTAAGATCACTTTTGTCGTACATTGTTCAACGTATTAGGGTTAATTAGCTATAACGAACAGAAACGCGGGCGCCCCCGCGTTTCTTGAATCATTCAAACTCCTCGTCGTAGAGGTCTTCCTGGTTTTCGAGTTCCTTCTCGAAGAACGTTTCGGCTTCTTCCAGCAGGCTTTCCACTTCGTCGGCCAGCAGCGGTTCCTTGTCGATCCAGTAAATTCGCTGGTGTCCGTGGAAGTCGTCGGCATCGCACTGGATGATACACATCGGCTTCTCCGTGTGCACCACGTGGAGGATGTCGGGAGCCTCTTGCGAGTTGTCGGCAATAAGAAATTTCGGTAACATCTTACTCTAAATTTAAAAATCAGTAGCGCAAATATACAAATAAATGAGACCCGCGGCGTGATGGTTAAAAATAATTTAACCCGGCGGGGCGCCGAACGGGGAGGGTTTCGCCCCCTTTTTCCCCCGCGCGTTGGGCGGCAATGGGGTCAAATCCACTCGAAAGAACGGTCGTCCGTCTCGAGACGAGAGGCGCTCGCCTCGAGAAGATTCTCGATTGTTTTGAAGCGTGTCGAGTTGTCGCGAGACAATCGGCGATTGTCGCGATACCACGTGGATTTACTCGCGAAGGTGATGGATTGTCTCGAGATAGACGCGGACGCGTATCGCGACAATCGCCGATTGTTTCGCGACAATCGCCGGTTGTTTCAGAGGTGTCCCGATTCCTTGCCGGGTATTTTGGATTCCCGGAAGGGTATCCGGTCTTCTTTGTAGACAATCCACTCTCCTTTGTAGACAACCCGCTCTCCTCGCGAAGAAATTCACGATTCTCTCGAAGGAATTTCCTCTCCTCGCGAAGGAACCACCTCTCCTCGCGAGGGAACCACCTCTCCTTTGAAAAGAATCGCCTCTCCTCGCGAGGGAAGCGCCTCTTCCCGGTAGTAAACCCGCTCTCCTCGCGAGGAAATCGCGTCGCCCGTCGGGGCAAGCGGAAATAAGGCCGCGAGATTGTTAAGATCTAAACAAAATCGTGTTAAATTCGCGGGCATGAAATGGAACCCATGACACGAGAACGGAGATTTCGCGACTACGCGGCCTTCACGAAGACAATCTTTGACGGCCGCGTGCAAAAACTGTCCATCGACGGCGGCTTTTCCTGTCCCAACCGGGACGGGACGCGGGGCGTGGGCGGTTGCTCCTTCTGCAACAATCGCTCCTTCACCCCGGCCTATTGCCGGGAGGGTGGCGGGATCGCGCGGCAGGTGGAGGAGGGCATCCGTTTCTTCGGCGCGAAGTACGGGGGGCAGCGATACCTGGCTTATTTCCAGTCCTACACGGGCACCCACGCGCCCCTGTCGACGCTGCGCGAGCGGTACGGGGAGGCGCTGGCGCACCCGCGGGTGGCGGGGCTGGTGGTGGCGACGCGGCCGGACGCGGTGACGGACGAGGCGCTGGATTACCTGGGGCAGCTGGCGCGGGAGCGTCACGTGTGCCTGGAGTTCGGGGTGGAGTCCACGCGGGACGACGTGCTGGCGGCGGTGAATCGCGGGCACGGGGTGGCCGAGTCGGAGCGCGCCGTGCGGGAGTGCGCCCGGCGGGGCATCTTCGTGGGGGTGCACCTGATCCTGGGACTGCCGGGCGAGCGGCGGGAGGAGATGGTGGAGGGCGCCGCGCTGGTGAGCCGCTGGCCTGTCCACCTCGTGAAGCTGCACCAGCTGCAGGTGGTGGAGGGGACGCGGATGGCCGACGAGTATCGCCGGCAGCCGGGGAAGTTCGCCCTCTACTCGCTGGAGGAGTACCTGGAGCTGGTGGTGGACATCGTCGAGCGGGTGCGCCCCGACGTGTTCCTGGAGCGTTTCGTGAATCAAACGCCGGCGGGGATGCTGGTGGCGCCGAGGTGGGGGGTGAAGAATTTCGAGTTCACGGCGATGCTGGAACGACGCCTGGAGGAGCGCGACACGTGGCAAGGGAGATTTTTTAACCGCGCGCCGTCGTTTAGCCATACACCATAGTACAGCCATGCACCATTGTTTAACCACACACCTTAGTATATGATCGGACAACCTTTAGTGTACGAGACGCTGGCCGCCCTGGAGATCCCCTTCGATTACCTGGAGCACCCGGAGGCGCCCACGGTGGAGATCGCCAAACAGTACTGGACAGCGCTGGGAGGGACGCATTGCAAGAACCTCTTCTTCAGGAATCACAAGGGCGATCGCCACTACCTCGTCGTCTTCGATTGCGACCGCGACCTGGCCATCCACGACCTGGAACGCCGCCTCCGCCAGGGCAAGCTCAGCTTCGCTTCCGCGGCGCGGCTGGAGCGGTACCTGGGGGTGCGTCCCGGATCGGTCAGCCCCTTCGGGTTGCTGAACGACGCCGATCGCCACGTGCACCTCTTCCTGGACAGGCGCCTGCGCGCGGCCTCGCGCCTCTCCTTTCATCCCAACGACAACAGGGCATCGCTCTCCATCCCCCTCGCCGGCCTCGTCCGCTTCCTGGAGCACGTCGGCAACGGGTACGAGTGGATCGACCTTTATGAATAACCCAAAAACAACAACATCATGCAAAGTATCGCCCAAATCGTGGAAAACATCGTCAAGCACAGGCCTTACCTGTCGGAATCGCTGGCGGCCGGGATCATCAACATCTCGGCGCTGGCGCGTATGATCCTGCCGGAGGTGCGGAAATCCGTCCCCAAGGAGGTTAACGCGGGCGCCATAGTGATGGCGCTGAACAGGCTGGCGCCCTACCTCCAGGTGAGGGAGCAGGGACAGCTCAACAAGTTGCTCAACAACATGGGGGACATCATCCTCCGCGGAAACCTGTGCGACTACACGTTCAAAAACTCCAGCTCGCTGCTGGGCAACCACGTGCGGGCGCTGGGGCTGCTCTCCGGGGAGGAGGACATCTTCTACACCCTGGTGCGGGGCGTTTTCGAGACCAACCTCGTGGTCAGCGATAGCGCGGAGGAGGTCATCGACACCAACTTCCAGGAGGAGCAGTGCCTCTTCAAGCAGGGCGGCCTCTCCTCCGTCACCCTCAAGCTGCCCAAGGGCAATATCCTCCAGCCGGGATTCTACTACAGCATCATGAAGGAGCTGTCCTGGGAGGGCATCAACCTGGTGGAAGTCATCTCCTCCACCAACGAGTTCACGGTGGTGGTGAGCAACGCGCTAATCGATAAAACCTTTGTCGTGCTCAAAAATATCGGCAGGAGATAGCCGGCGCCTTTGCCGCGAAATGACTACTTTTGCCAGCGAGTGTAAATCAAAATTAACCAGATATGTTTGAAAATCTTTCGGAAAGATTAGAGAAGTCGTTCCAGATTCTAAAAGGACAAGGCCGAATTACCGAGATCAACGTGGCGGATACCCTCAAAGAGGTGCGCCGGGCGCTGCTGGAGGCCGACGTGAATTACAAAATAGCCAAGGAGTTTACCGACAACGTCAAGGCCAAAGCCCTCGGCATGCAGGTGCTGACGGCCGTCAAGCCGGGGCAGATGATGGTGAAGATCGTCCGCGACGAGCTGGCAACCCTCATGGGCGAACGCGCCGCCGACATCAACCTCAAGGGAAATCCCACCATCATCCTCATGGCGGGGCTGCAAGGATCGGGAAAAACCACCTTCTCCGGCAAGCTCGCCAACTACCTCAAAAGCAAGCGGGGAAAGAGTCCCATGCTGGTGGCCTGCGACGTCTACCGCCCCGCCGCCATCGAGCAGCTGAAGGTGCTGGGCGCGCAAATCGGCGTGCCCGTGTACGCCGATCCCGGCAACGTCGACCCCGTGCGCATCGCCCTCAAAGCCCTCAAGGAGGCCAAGTCGGCACACCGCGACGTCCTCATCATCGACCCCGCCGGACGCCTCGCCATCGACGCCCAGATGATGGAGGAGATCACCGCCATCAAGCAAGCCCTACAGCCGCAGGAGACCCTCTTCGTGGTGGATGCCATGACCGGCCAGGACGCCGTCAACACCGCCAAAGAGTTTAACGACCGCATCGACTTCGACGGCGCCATCCTCACCAAACTCGACGGTGACGCCCGCGGTGGCGCCGCCCTGTCCATCCGCGCCGTCGTCAGCAAGCCCATCAAATTCGTGGGAACCGGCGAAAAAATGGACGCCCTCGACATCTTCCACCCCGACCGCATGGCCGACCGTATCCTTGGCATGGGCGACATCGTCTCCCTCGTCGAAAAAGCGCAGGAAAGCTTCGACGAGGAGGAGGCCAAACGCCTCCAAAAGAAGATATCCAAGGATCTCTACGACTTCAACGACCTCCTCGTGCAGTTCAAGCAACTCAAGAAAATGGGGAACATCAAGGATCTCGCCGCCATGATCCCCGGCGTCGGCAGCAAGCTCAAGGACGTCGACATCAAGGAGGGCGCCATCGAAAAACTCGAGGCCATGATCTACTCCATGACCCCCGCCGAGCGCGCCAACCCCGCCCTCCTCAACGGATCGCGCAAACGACGCGTCGCCGCCGGCAGTGGCGCCACCGCCCAGGAGATTAACGGCCTCATCTCGCAGCTCGAAAACATGAAAAAGATGGTGAAACAAGGCATCAAACAAGCCAAAAAACAACGCTGACATGCAACTGATAGACGGAAAAAACATCGCCGCCCGCGTCAAGGAAGAGATCGCCGCCGAAGTCGCCAGCCGCGTCGCCCGGGGCGAGAAACCCCCGCACCTGGCCGCCCTCCTCGTCGGCAACGACCCCGCCAGCGAAACCTACGTCGCCAACAAAGTCAAAGCCTGCCGGCTCGTCGGCATCAAAAGCACCCAGCTCCGCTACCCCGCCGACATCACCACCGAACAACTCCTCGACATCGTCGACCATCTCAATGCCGACCCCGACATCGACGGCTATATCATCCAGCTCCCCCTGCCCCGGCACCTCCCCGAAGAGCTTGTCCTCGCCCGCGTCGACCCCGCCAAGGACGTCGACGGCTTCCACCCCCTCAACATCGGCAAGATGACCCTGGGACTGCCCGCCTACCTCCCCGCCACCCCCGCCGGCATCGTGGAACTCATCGCCCGCCAGGGCATCGACACCGCCGGCAAGCACTGCGTCGTCGTCGGCCGCAGCAACATCGTCGGCACCCCCGTCGCCATCCTCATGTCCCGCAAAAACGCGCGCGCCAACTGCACCGTCACCCTCTGCCACAGCCGCACGCCGGACATCGGCGCCATCACCCGGCAGGCGGACATTCTCGTTGTCGCCATCGGCGTCCCGCGATTCATCACCGCGGGGATGGTCAAGCCGGGAGCCGTCGTCATCGACGTCGGCATACACCGCCAGCCGGCCGACACCAAGACGGGCTACCGCCTCGTCGGTGACGTCGACTTCGACACCGTCGCCCCCCTCTGCTCCGCCATCACCCCCGTGCCCGGAGGCGTCGGGCCGATGACCATCGCCGCCCTCCTCGCCAACACCCTCCAGGCCGCCACGCGCTAAAACCCGACAGTGGCGCTCAACTACATCTGGATAGGACTGTTCGTCGCCGCCTTCGTCGCCGCCACCGGGCAGACGATCTCCGGCGACGGCGGCGCGTTCCCCGCCATCGTCCAGGCGCTGTTCGACGCCGCCGCCAACGGCTTCAAGATCGCCATCGGGCTGACCGGCGTCCTCGCCCTCTGGATGGGCCTCATGAAGATCGGCGAACGCGGCGGCGCCACCCGCGCCCTTGCCCGCCTCACCGCCCCCCTCTTTCGTCGCCTCTTCCCCGGCGTCCCCGCCGACAGCCCCGCCCACGGCTCCATCATCCTCAACCTGGCCGCCAACATGCTGGGACTGGACAACGCCGCCACCCCCGCCGGCCTCCAGGCCATGCGGCAGATGCAGGAACTCAACCCCGCGCGCGACAGGGCTACCGACGCCCAAATCATGCTCCTCGTCCTCAACACGTCGGGGCTTACCGTCATCCCCGTCTCCATCATGGTTTACCGCGCCCAGTGCGGGGCGGCAAACCCGGCGGACATCTTCCTGCCCGTACTCCTCACCACCTACATCTCCACCCTGGCGGGGCTGGTGGCCGTATCCCTCTACCAGCGTCTCAACCTGCTGCACCCCGTGGTGCTGGCCTACCTTGGTGGCGCCACGCTCCTCGTCGGCGGCGCGCTGTGGTACCTCGCCGGGGCGCCGCGCGAGCAGGTGGCGGCCATCTCCTCGTCGACCGGCGGGGTGCTGCTGTTCACCGTCATCATCGCCTTCATCGTCGCCGCCGCCCGACACCGCGTCAACGTGTACGACGCCTTCATCGAGGGGGCGCGCGGCGGGTTTGCCGTGGCCGTCAGGATCATTCCCTACCTGGTGGCCATCCTCGCCGGCGTTGCCGCCTTCCGCGCCGCCGGCTGCATGGAGCTGATCGAGGGCGGCGCGGCGTGGCTCTGCCGGCAGTTCGGCTGGGGCGAGGAGGCTATTCCCGCCCTCCCCACGGCGCTCATGAAACCCCTCAGCGGCAGCGGCGCCCGCGGGCTGATGATCGACGCGATGAACGCGCACGGCGCCGACTCCTTTGCCGGCCGCCTCGCCTCCATGTTCCAGGGGGCTACCGATACCACCTTTTATATTATCGCCGTTTACTTCGGCGCCGTCAACATCAAGAAGACGCGCCACGCCATCCCCTGCGGCCTCATCGCCGATCTTGCCGGCGTCATCGCCGCTGTCGTCATCGCCCACATTTTCTTCGACTGATCTTAACGGCGAAGTTTCCGGTCGAGCGGGAACCTTCCCGCGACATCCGGCGGACTTTCCCAACGATGGGAAACCTTCCCGCGTGTTGAGGGCGCCCCCTACATGCACCCGACAATAACACCGGTAAACGTAGGGGCGAATAATTATTCGC
>JAIRXZ010000066.1 GCA_031267995.1 Odoribacteraceae bacterium
ACCGGGATGCACACCGCGGGGAAGGGCGACCGCGAGGGTCGCCCCTACAACATTACCGGAAAATGCTGTAGGGGCGAATAATCATTCGCCCTATGGATCGTTCACCCGATTATAAGGGCGAATAATTATTCGCCCCTACAGCACGTTCCAACGATAAACCGTAGGGGCGCACCCGCGTGTGCGCCCTTCCCCGCGTGTGTACTTCCGCTGGCACGGGCTTGTAGCCCGTGCCTCCACCGGAAAAGATGCTCTTTCGTTGGCACGGGCTACAAGCCCGCGCCACAGCCGCAGTAGCTGAGCTTGTCGAAGCTCATGATTGTTGGCTTTTGTTGTTTGGGCTTCGACAGGCTCAGCCACCGCGGTGGTGGTCGTGCGGTGGCTGAAGTGGTTGTGCGGTGGCTGAAGTGGTTGTGCGGTGGCTGAGCTTGTCGAAGCCACCGGGGAGGGCGTTGCGATTGGCTCAGCCACCCCGGTCGGGGTTTTCTTGCCGCGGTTTCCGGGAACAAAACCCCGGTCGGGGTTTTCTTGCCGCGGTTTCCGGGAACAAAACCCCTCCAGGAGGGACTGCCCCCGTTCATTGAGGGAAACGCCCCCGGGAAAGCGCCCCCCGGGGCATGAAAAAATCCAGCTGCACGGCTGGATTTTTTTTACGGATTGCCAGCGCAACTTTAATCATCCCCGTGCCATCCCCGATCGCGCGCCGCGTAACGCGCCCAAACCCCCGTGAAAAGCGGGAAACGGGACGCTGAGCGGAACCAACACCCCGCCTCGCCGGCACGCTTGCCGGAGAATCGTAAATCAATATGTGTCTAACTTAAGTCAACGATTTCACGGATATATCGGAAGTTTTTACTATCATCGCGACCGTCAAACGATCCGGCACGCCATCCCGGGCGTTGAAAAACGAGGGAGAATAAACATTATATAAGGAGTAATAACCAAAAGCGACAGGGAGAGCATCAGAAGCGAAACAACAAACATGGAAAAAGAATCAACAAACATCCGCTCCGGGAGAGAGAAGATCGGAAGCAACATAACAACCATCAAAACCGAGACAGTGAACATCAAAGCCACGCCACCCAACCTCGCCCCCAACCACCCAACCCCCGGCGACGGAATCACACCTCCCGGCAATGGAATCATACCCCTCGCTAACAACCCCTCGAACCTCGTTAACACCCCCTCCTCTTTTATCTAAAACCCTAAAAACAAAGACGACATGCAAGACAATCTATTCAACATTGAAGGAAAAGTAATCGTGATCACGGGAGGCTGCGGCGTCCTGGGCACCTCGATGAGTCATTACCTTGCCCGTCAGGGCGCCCGCGTGGTCATCCTCGACCGCGACAGTGAAAAAGGCGAAGCCCTGGCACAAGCCATCAACGACGAACTCAAAGCCATCAACGACGAACTCAAACCCACCACCGTCAACGCCAAAACCCCCAGCGGCGAAATCAAACCCACCGCCGTCAACGCCCCCCAAAAAACCGGCGACGCCCTCTACCTCCCCTCCGACGTCCTCGACGCCCCCACCCTGGAGCGCAACCGGGAAGAAATCCTCTCCCTCCGCGGCCGCGTAGACGTCCTCGTCAACGCCGCCGGCGGCAACATGCCCGGCGCCACCATCCCCCCGGAAAAAACCATCTTCGACCTCCAGATTGACGCCTTCAAAAAAGTCGTCGACCTCAACCTCTTCGGCACGGTACTCCCCACCATCACCTTCGCGCGAGCGATGGTCGCCGGTGGCTCGGGCAACATCATCAACATCGCCTCCGAATCCTCCCTTCGTCCCCTCACCCGCGTTGCCGGTTACGGCGCCGCCAAAGCCGCCGTCGCCAACTTCACCAAATACATGGCCGGCGAGTTAGCCCTCAAATTCGGCGAGCGCTTCCGCGTCAACGCCATGGCCCCCGGCTTCTTCATCACCGAGCAAAACCGCACCCTCCTCACCAACCCGGACGGCACCCACACCGATCGCGCCCGAACCATCCTCGCCCACACCCCCTACAACCGCTTTGGCGAGCCGGACGAACTCCTCGGCACCCTCCACTACCTTGTCAGCGACGCCTCCCGTTTCGTCTCCGGCGCCATCCTCGTCATCGACGGCGGCTTCGACGCCTTCTCCATATAACCCCCTGCCGCCATGATACTCTGCGAACAAACCTGGCGTTGGTACGGCCCCGCCGACCCCGTCACCCTTCAGGACATCCGCCAAGCCGGCGCCACCGGCATCGTCACCGCCCTACACCACGTCAAAAACGGCGAAGCGTGGTCGCTCGAAGAAATCGACAAGCGCCTCGCCCTCATCACCTCCGCCGGCCTCGCGTGGTCAGTCGTCGAAAGCATCCCCGTCCACGAGCACGTCAAAACCCGCGAGGGCGACTACCGCCTCTACATCGAAAACTACAAAACAACCATCCGTCGCCTCGCCTCCCGCGGCATCCGCGTCATCACCTACAACTTCATGCCCGTCCTCGACTGGACGCGCACCGACCTCGCCTACACCCTCCCCGACGGCTCCCGCGCCCTCCGTTTCGAGCGCGCCGCCTTCCTCGCCTTCGAACTACACATCCTCCGTCGCCCCGGCGCCGAAAAACTCTACACCGACGAAGAAATCGCCATCGCCCGCGCCCGCTACAACACCATGACCGAGGCCGACCGCCAGCTCCTCACCCGCAACATCATCGCCGGCCTGCCGGGCGCCGAGGAGAGCTTCACACTCCGCCAATTCCAGGAGCAACTCGACCGCTATCGCCACGTCGACGCCCACACCCTCCGCCAAAACCTCATCGCCTTCATCGCCGAAATAGCCCCCGTCGCCGACGAAGTAGGCGCCCTCCTCGCCATACACCCGGACGACCCCCCCTACCCCATCTTCGGCCTCCCCCGCGTCCTCAGCACCGGCGACGACTTCCAGCAACTCGTCGACGCCGTCCCCAACCCCTCCAACGGCCTATGCTTCTGCACCGGATCCCTCGGTGTCCGCGCCGACAACGACCTCCCCGCCATCCTCCGTCGTCACGCCGACCGCGTCTACTTCGCCCACCTCCGCTCCACCGCCCGCGACGCCGACGGCAACTTCCACGAGGCAAACCACCTCGAGGGCGACGTCGACATGTACGCCATCACCCGCGAGCTCCTCGACATACAACAGCGCCGCGGCCAGTCCATCCCCGTCCGCCCCGACCACGGCCACCAGATGATCGACGACCTCCACAAGCGCGTCAACCCCGGCTACTCCTGCATCGGACGTCTCCGCGGCCTCGCCGAACTCCGCGGCCTCGAACTCGGCATCGCCAAAACACTCTACAAATAAAAAAACACCACCATGCAACAACTATTCACCCTCCAGGGAAAAACAGCCTGGATCACCGGCGCCTCCTACGGCATCGGCTACTCCATCGCCACCGCCTACGCCACCGCCGGCGCCACCATCATCTTCAACGACATCACCCGCGAACTCGTCGACAAAGGCCTCGCCTCCTACGCCGCCGCCGGCATCACCGCCCACGGCCACGTCTGCGACGTCACCGACGAACAACAAGTCACCGCCCTCGTCACCGCCCTCGAGCGGCAGCACGGCGCCATCGACATCCTCGTCAACAACGCCGGCATCATCCGCCGCGTACCCATGATCGACATGCCCGCCGACGAATTCAGGAAAGTCATCGACGTCGACCTCACCGCCCCCTTCATCGTCGCCAAAGCCGTCATCCCCGGCATGATCCGTCGCGGTGGCGGCAAAATCATCAACATCTGCTCCATGATGAGCGAACTCGGCCGCGAAACCGTCTCCGCCTACGCCGCCGCCAAGGGAGGCCTCAAGATGCTCACCCGCAACATCGCCTCCGAATACGGCGCCCACAACATACAATGCAACGGCATAGGCCCCGGCTACATCGCCACCCCCCAAACCGCCCCCCTCCGCCAGCCCGGCCACCCCTTCAACGACTTCATCATCGCCAAAACACCCGCCGCCCGCTGGGGCGAACCCGCCGACCTCCAGGGGCCGGCCATCTTCCTCGCCTCCGCCGCCTCCGACTTCGTCAACGGCCACGTCCTCTACGTCGACGGCGGCATCCTCGCCTACATCGGCAAGCAACCCTAAAACACCGGCCCCTAAAACAAAAAACATGGCACGATTCAAAAGAACAGACATCTGGAGGACACTCGCCGAAACCGGCATGATCCCCCTCTTCTACCACCCCGACCCCGCCACCGCCCGCGCCGCCCTCCAGGCCTGCTACCGCGGCGGCGCCCGCGCCTTCGAATTCACCAACAGGGGAGAACACGCCCACGAAGTCTTCGCCGACCTCCAAAAATGGGCGGCCGTCAACTGCCCGGACATGGCGCTCGGCATCGGCTCCATCGTCGACCCCGCCACCGCCTCCCTCTACCTCCAGCTCGGCGCCGCCTTCATCGTCGGCCCCTGCCTCAACCCGGACATATTCAAAACCTGCAACCGTCGCCAGGCCGCCTACATCCCCGGCTGCGGCACCATCACCGAAATAGGCGCGGCGCAGGAACTCGGCGCCGAGATCGTCAAAATCTTCCCCGCCGGCAACATCGGCGGCCCCTCCTTCGTCAAAAACATCCTCGCCCCCATGCCCTGGACGCGCCTCATGGCCACCGGCGGCGTCGACACATCACCCGAAAACCTCACCGCCTGGTTCAACGCCGGCGTCGCGTGCGTCGGCCTGGGCAGCAACCTCTTCACCCCCGCCACCATCGCCGCCGGCGACTGGGACGCCATCACCCGCCAATGCCAAACCGTACTACAAACCATCAAACCCCTCCTCAAATGAAAAACAACCACGCCACCGCCGCCCGCGCCACCAACTACCGCTGGACAATCTGCGCCCTCCTGTTCTTCGCCACCACCATCAACTACCTCGACCGCCAGGTACTATCCCTCACCTGGCCGGACTTCATCGGCCCCGAATTCGGCTGGACAAACGACGACTACGGCCTCATCACCTCCTCCTTCTCCCTCCTCTACGCCATCTGCATGTTGTTCGCCGGCCGCTTCGTCGACCGCGTCGACACCAAGCGCGGCTTCCTCTGGGCCATCGGCATCTGGTCTGTCGGCGCCTGCCTCCACGCCTTCTGCGGCATCGCCACCGCCGGCATCACCACCGGCGCCTGGACGGCCAGCTTCGCCTCCGCCCGCGACCTCATCGCCACCGCCGGCGCCACCGGCAAAATCGTCAGCCTCAGCGTCACGCTCTTCATCCTCTGCCGCTTCGTCCTCGCCCTTGGAGAAGCCGGCAACTTCCCCGCCGCCATCAAGGCCACCGCCGAGTACAACCCCAAGCGCGACCGCGCCTTCTCCACCAGCATCTTCAACTCCGGGGCCACCATCGGCGCCATGATCGCCCCCGCCTGCGTACTCTACATCGCCGACTCCTTCGGCTGGGAAGCCTCCTTCCTCCTCATCGGCCTCCTCGGGTTCATCTGGATGGGATTCTGGACATTCCTCTACAAGAAACCCGGCGAAAACCCACGCGTCAACAGCGCCGAACTCGCCTACATCAACTCCGACGAACCCGTCGCCGCCACCGCCGCCACCCCCGCCCCCTCGCGCAAGCTCACCTTCCTCGACTGCTTCAAGTACAAGCAAACGTGGGCCTTCGCCTTCGGCAAATTCATGACCGACGGCGTCTGGTGGTTCTACCTCTTCTGGATGCCAAAATACCTCCAATCCGTCTTCCACCTCGAGAAAACCGCCCAGGTACTCCCCCTCACCGTCCTCTACACCATCGTCATGCTCTCCCTCGTCGGCGGCTGGTTGCCCTCCTACTTCATCGACAAAAAGGGGATGAACCCCTACGCCGGCCGCATGCGCTCCATGCTCATCTTCGCCTTCTTCCCCCTGCTGGCGCTCTTCGCCCAACCCCTTGGCGGCTACAGCTACTGGCTCCCCGTCATCCTCATCGGAGTCGCCTGCGCCGCCCACCAGGCATGGTCGGCCAACATCTTCTCCACCGTCGGCGACATGTTCCCCAAGACCTCCATCGCCACCATCACCGGCATCGGCGGCATGGCCGGCGGCGTCGGATCCTTCATCATACAGATGGGCGCCGGGAAACTCTTCGACCACGCCGGCCAAACCAACATGACCTTCCTCGGCTTCCAGGGCGAACCCGCCGGCTACTTCATCCTCTTCATCGTCTGCGCCATCGCCTACCTCATCGGCTGGGCTGTCATGAAGACCCTCGTCCCCAGGTACAAGGTTATCACCGTCGACTGAAAGCCGATCATCAACTAAAGTAAGGAGATTATCAACTAAAGCGGGGCGATCATCACCCCGATCGCCAAAACGAAGAACCCGCGGGAGGCTTAACCTCTCGCGGGTTTCTTCATGCCCGATCATTCGCGCGGGAAACGCCGGCAGCCCGATCATCCCCGCCGTCGTCCCCGCCGGCACCCCGACGCTCAAGGGACGGTCACGCGCGCGATACTCGTCCACGGCCCCTTCTCCCCGCGGGAATTCTCCCACCGGAGGGCGAAAGCGAGAGTCTTTCCCTGATCCTGCCCCGGAAAGCGGAGCAGGAACGGCGGCCGCGTGTCAAACGAGCTATGCTGGAGGTCATCCGCGTCGACAACCCCCGCGGCATCCAGTCCCCACCTGATCTCCACGCCATGCTGCCCGGGCGCCTTCCGGTGGTGCCGCGCGGATTTCGAGTCATAAAAGTCAATCATCACGTCAAAAATCGCGGGAAACGACACGCGATACCCCGGCGGGTAATCTGCCACGGGAGGCAGCTCCCGCGTGGGCTTGCGGTTATGCAACCCGAGTTCAACCTTATGCTCGGCATTCACCAGCCGGTTGCTGGCAATGAACTCCATCACGTCCTGGCGGATCTCCTTCTCGAGGGCGGCGCGCGCGTTGATCCTTTTCCTCACGGTCACCTTCGTGCGGGTGGCGGGATCCGTGGCGAGCACGTCAGCCTCCGCGTAAATCTTCAGCAGCGCCTTGATTTCATTCAGAACGTTCTCCGGGAAATGGATCTCCTCCGCGATAAGTTCCAGGTTCTTCACGAAATTCTCGCTCCAGTACAAGAATCCGATGTATCTCCTCGGGATATAGTCTACTCTCATATTCTATTGCTTTAAAACAATCGCGAATATATCGTTATTTTTCTTCATTCAGATGATCCCGTGAAATTTTATGGGGCGTGCCCCACGCGTCGTGGGGCGTGCCCCACGTGTTATGGGGCGTGCCCCACGTGTTATGGGGCGTGCCCCACGTGTTATGGGGCGTGCCCCACGTGTTGTGGGGCGTGCCCCACGCGTTATGGGGCGTGCCCCACGCGTTATGGGGCGTGCCCCACGTGTTATGGGGCGTGCCCCACGTGTTATGGGGCGTGCTCCACGTGTTGTGGGGCGTGCCCCAGAGATGTTCCTGGAGGGGCGAATTGTTTCCACGAGGGCGATGGGGGGATGTCGGGATCGGAGATGGGCATGACGGGGTTACCGGCGGGCATGACGGGGTTACCGGCGGGGTTGCCGGGATGGATGGCGGGACGGGAGTGTTGTCAGCTGGTCTTTTTGTTGGAGAAGAATTTCCTGTAGAAAAGGAGGAGGGCGATGACGCCGGTGGTGATGTAGCTGTCGGCGAGGTTGAAGACGGGACGGAAGAAGATGAAGTAGTCGCCGCCCCAAAGGGGTACCCACGAGGGGAGGTAGCCCTGGAAGAGGGGGAAGTAGAGCATGTCGACGACGCGTCCCTGGAGGAGGGGGGCGTAGCCGGCGGCGGGGAAGAGGGTGGCGATTTGTCCCTCGCTGGTGGTGAATATGGCGCCGTAGAAGATGCTGTCTATGATGTTGCCGAGGGCGCCGCAGAGGACAAGGGTGAAGCAGGCGACGAGGCCGGCGGGGGCTTCGCGCCGGTTGAGGCGGGTGATGTACCAGGCGATGGCGGCGACGGCGGCGAGGCGGAAGGTGGTGAGGAGGATCTTTCCGGTGACGCCGCCGAGCTGGAGGCCGAAGGCCATGCCGGGGTTTTCGAGGAAGTGGATTTTGAACCAGTCGGCGATGATGGTGTATTCCTGACCGATGGTCATGTGGGTTTTGATCCAGATTTTGAGCGCCTGGTCGAGGAGGAGGAGGGCGGCGGCGAGGGTGATGATGTGTTTGTTTTTCATGTTTTTGTTCGCGTGGGGGTGGGGGTGGTGGTGGTGGGCGCGTGTTGCCGGGCGGCGGGGGAGGGGGTTGCCGCCCGGCGAGGTGTTTGTCGGGTTGCCGGGTCAGGCGTCGAGGCCTTGTTTGGCGTCCATGCTGAGGGTGGCGTGGGGGACGGCGCGGAGCCGTTCCTTGGAGATGAGCTTGCCGGTGACGCGGCAGATGCCGTAGGTTTTGTTTTCGACGCGGACGATGGCGGCCTCGAGGTGGGCGATGAATTTGGCCTGGCGCTGGGCGAGGCGGCCGGCTTCTTCTTTGGAGAGGACGGAGGCGCCTTCCTCGAGCACCTTGAAGGTGGGGGAGGTGTCGGCGATGTCGTTGCCGTCGCTGCCGGAGATGGCGGCCTTGAGGTTGTCGTAGTCTTTTTTGGCTTTTTCGAGTTTGTCGAGCAGTATTTCTTTAAACTCCTGTAGCTCTTCGTCGGAGTACCTCGTTTTGTCTGTCATAGTTGTTTGTTTTTTGTTGTTTTTCCCGTTTGGTTACGCGCGTTGTATTTTGGCGATGGTGTGGATGTCGTCTATTTGGATGTCGCGGGTGTCGCCGTCGAGTTGTTGGTGGATGGTGATGGCGGTGGCGAGTATTTGGCCGGCGATGTATTGCTGGTGCCGGGTGACGGCGTCGTTGATGGCCGGGTGGGTGCGGAGTTGGAGGGTGATTTTGTCGGTGATGTTGTAGTTGTTTTCCTTGCGGATGTTTTGGACGCGGTTGATGATTTCGCGGGCGATTCCTTCTTCGCGGAGGGGGGTGGTGATGTTGGTGTCGAGGGCGATGGTGAGGTTGCCGTCGGTGGCGACGATCCAGCCGGGGATGTCCTCGGAGTGTATTTCGACGTCGTCGGGGGTGATGGTGATGGTGGCGGCGGGGAGGTGGAGTTGGTGTTGGCCGGTTTTTTCGAGTTGGCGGATGTCGTCGGGGGTCATGCGGGCGATGGCTTCGGCGATTTCTTTGGTTTGCTTGCCGTGCTTGGGGCCGAGGGCTTTGTAGTCGGGCTTGATTTTTTTGACGAGGAGGCCGGCGGCGTCGGTGATGTATTCTATTTGCTTGACGTTGGTTTCGGCGAGGATGATGTGTTTGATGGCGTCGAGGGTGGCGGTGTCGTCGGGGTTGTTGACGGGTACGAGGAGGCGGGCGAGGGGCTGGCGGACGCGGATGGCGGTTTTTTTGCGGAGGCCGAGGGTGATGGAGGTGAGGCGCTGGGCGAGTTGCATGCGTTGCTCGAGGTGCGGGTCGACGAGGGAGGGGTCGGCGGCGGGGTAGTCGGCAAGGT
Source organism: Odoribacteraceae bacterium (assembly GCA_031267995.1). Taxonomy (GTDB): domain Bacteria; phylum Bacteroidota; class Bacteroidia; order Bacteroidales; family Marinifilaceae; genus JAIRKS01. The sequence goes on from JAIRXZ010000066.1 coordinate 9,452, forward strand.
GCACGCTGCCGGGGTGTTGGCGGGTGACGCGGTTGATGTCGGCGTGGAGGCGGTGGGCGTAGAAGGGGGCGATGGGGGAGGCGATGATGGCGACGGTCTGGAGGCACTGGTGGAGGGTTTGGTAGGCGGAGAGTTTGTCGTCGGAGGGTTCTCCTCCCCAGTAGCGTTTGCGGGAGAGGCGGACGTGCCAGTTGGAGAGGTTTTCGATGACGAATTCCTGTATGGCGCGGGCGGCGCGGGTGGGTTCGTATTTTTCGTAGGCGTCGGTGGTTTCGGCGACGAGGGTGTTGAGGAGGGAGAGTATCCAGCGGTCGATTTCGGGTCGCTGTTGGTGGGGGACGGGGGGTTCGGCGCCGGTGTAGTGGTCGATGTTGGCGTAGATGGCGAAGAAGTTGTAGGTGTTGTGGAGGGTGCCGAAGAATTTTCGTTTGGCCTCGTCGATGCCGGCGGTGTCGAACTTGAGGTTGTCCCAGGGCTGGGCGTTGGTGATCATGTACCAGCGGAGGGGGTCGGCGCCGTGTTCCCGGATGGTTTGGAAGGGGTCGATGGCGTTTCCGAGGCGTTTGGACATTTTGTTTCCGCGGGCGTCGAGGACGAGGCCGTTGGATATGATGTTTTTATAGGCGACGCTGTCGGAGATCATGGTGGCGATGGCGTGGAGGGTAAAGAACCAGCCGCGGGTTTGGTCGACTCCCTCGGCGATGAAGTCGGCGGGGAAGCGGGTGTTGTTGTCGACGCTTTCGGGGTGCTCGAAGGGGTAGTGGTTTTGGGCGTATGGCATGGCGCCGGAGTCGAACCAGACGTCGATGAGGTCTTTTTCGCGGGTCATGGGGCGGCCGGTGGGGGAGAGGAGGGTGATGGTGTCGACGGTGGGGCGGTGGAGGTCGATCTTTTGGTAGTTTTCGGGGGAGTTGTCGCCGGGGATGAAGCCGGGGTAGGGATTCGTTTCCATGAGGCCGGCGCGGATGGCCTTTTGTATTTCGTCGGCGAGTTCGGCGGCGGATCCGATGCACACGCGTTCGCCTTCGGGGTTCGTCCAGATGGGGAGCGGGGTGCCCCAGTAGCGGGAGCGGGAGAGGTTCCAGTCGACGAGGTTTTCGAGCCATTTGCCGAATCTTCCCTCGCCGGTGCTGGCGGGTTTCCAGTTGATGGTTTTGTTGAGCTCGATCATGCGCTGCTTGACGGCGGTGGTTTTGATAAACCAGGAGTCGAGGGGGTAGTAGAGGACGGGCTTATCCGTTCGCCAGCAGTGGGGATAGGTGTGCTGGTGCTTTTCGACGCGGAGCGTTTTGTTGTCGCGCTTGAGGGCCTGGCAGATGTCGATGTCGAGGGTGGTGGCGTCGGCGGGAAGGTTGGGGTCGTAGTCGTTTTTGACGTAGCGACCGGCGTAGGGAGTATATAAGTCGCTGACATGCTGCCGGAGGTAGTCGGGGTGAATGTCCTCGACGGGAAAGAGGCGGCCGCGGCGGTCGACCATCGGCTGCGGGTTCCCCTCCTTGTCCAGGAGGAGGAGGGGGGGGATGTTGTTGCTCTTGGCCGCCCGGTCGTCGTCCGCGCCGAAAGTGGGGGCGATGTGGACGATGCCCGTGCCGTCGGCGGTGGTGACAAAATCGGCGAGGATCACGCGGAAGGGGTCGCCGTCGGGCGTCATCCAGGGGAGGAGTTGCTGGTAGTGTATGCCTTGCAGCTCCTTCCCGGTGAGTTTTTGGAGCACGCGGTAGGGCACGGGCTTGTCGCCGGGCTGGTAGGCGTCGAAGGGGATTTCGTCGGCGCCGGGGGCGAAGTACGCGGCGAGGCGTTCGTCGGCGATGATGACGGCGAGGGGCGCGTAAGTGTAAGGGTTGTAGGTCTGAACGAGGGAGTAGGCGATGTTCTCGCCGACGGCCAGGGCGGTGTTGGAGGGCAGCGTCCAGGGGGTGGTTGTCCAGGCGGCGATGCAGGGGTTGTCGTGGTGGCGGAAGAGCGCCTCGGAGCGGGCGTCGCGGACGATTTGGAAGAGCGCCACGCAGGTGGTGTCCTTGACGTCGCGATAGCAGCCCGGCTGGTTTAACTCGTGGGTGCTGAGGCCGGTGCCGGCGGCGGGGGAGTAGGGCTGTATGGTGTAGCCCTTGTAGAGGAGATTCTTGTCGTGCAGCTGTTTGATGAGCCACCAGAGGGTTTCGATGTAGCGGTTATCGCAAGTGACGTAGGGGTTTGTCATGTCCACCCAGTAGCCCATTTCGCGGGTGAGCGTCTCCCACTCGCCGGTGTATTTCATGACGTCGCGTCGGCAGGCGGCGTTGTAATCCTCCACGGAGATGCTCTTGCCGATGTCCTCCTTGGTGATACCGAGCGACTTCTCGACGCTGAGTTCAACGGGCAGGCCGTGCGTGTCCCACCCCGCCTTGCGCTCCACGCGGAAGCCGCGGAGGGTCTTGTAGCGACAGACGATATCCTTGATGGTGCGCGCCATAACGTGATGAATCCCAGGCATACCGTTGGCGGATGGCGGCCCCTCGTAAAAAATGAAAGCGGGGCATCCCGCGCGCGTCTCCAGACTTTGTTCAAAGGTGTGCTGTGTTTCCCATTCGTCGAGGGTTTCCCGGTTGATCCGGGGCAGATCCAGCTCTTTGTATTCTTGGAATTTGGTGTCCATCACGAAGTGTTTTTTGAATTGAAGGTGCAAATATATACTTACCCCCGGAATAAACAAAGGCGCGCCGACGCCGACAGCCCCGGAAACGGCTTAGCGGCTCATGGCCTGGAGCAGCCGGTTGCCCAGACCCACGCGGTAGCCTTTGGAGCGGAGGAGGATATCCCCATCGCCGTTGATAACAAGGAGAACGGGAAGCGAGGCGCCCTCGGCATCGAATTGCCGCCGAGCCTCACCGCCCGCGTCAACCCCAGCGAGCAGCGTGGAGGGAAAGGGGCGAAAGTCGCCACTGGCGAGGATTTTCACTCCCTCGGCGTTTTCAAAGAGGACGACGATGGGATGACCGAGCGCCTCGAGTTCGGGCGACAAGGCGGCGATGTCGCGCAGGAGATGATTGGTCGGCTCCGCGTTGGCCTCGACGATGGCGACGGCGATGTACCCGCCGGGCGGGGGGGCGAGAATCTCCCTCTGCCCGTTGACGGTGCAGGGAATAAGGGGAGAGGTTTTGCCAAGAATCTCCGGCTGGTCATTGGTCGGTTGCAGCGGCAGGCGGAGGCGCGTCGTTTCGCCCTCGCGGACGGTGAAAGCACTCATCCCGGCAGCAACGGAGCCATCCGCCCGGCGATTGCCGTGAGCGAGGATATAATCACCCACCTCCAGCGAAAGCGGGGCGGCAAAGATCGCGGAGAGAGGCGCGCCCGCGCCCATGTCGACGCCGGCATCGCTCCCCAGGTCGATGGTGCGCGCCACGCCGCCCTCCACCTTGGCAATGGTGAAGTGAAGGAAATAGAGCGGGTCGCGGACAACCCCGTCATGATAAACGATCAGCTTCCCCCGCCGCGCAGCATCCTCGGCAGCATCGCCGGAACCCCTCCAGCCCCCGTCAACGAAAAACTCCGCCCTCCCCGTGACGGGATTCACCCGCGCCGGCGTCCCCACCGACCGGGCAGCGGCTACCAGGAAAATCTCCGCGGAAGAAGCTGTAAGTCGCCCGGCGCGCAGCACCCCTGTCGGCGGCGTGGCCACCCTGTCGCGGTAAAGGGAATCCACGCGAGGCATCCGCGCCACCTCCTCCCGCCACCCCTCGACATCGCCAATCCCGCGGGCGGCAATGGCAGCGCGATAAGCGGTCAGCTGCTCGTCCCGCACCCTCGGATTCAAAATATACTCCTTATAATAAGGTGTCGCCCGGTGCGCCCAGGCGCCCTCCAGGTGATCCCTCCAGACGGCCGGCGGGGTATCCTGCAAATCCTTTTCGGGAAGCGCCTCCAGCAGATCCATCGCCACCTCCCGCCGCTCGACGGGCGTCTCCCGCGCGAACGCGATCACGCCCCGGCCATTCCCCCGCGCCGCCGCCACCAGCGGGATGAATCGGGCGCTATCCACCCCCAGCTCGGCGGCCACGCGACCGGCCTCGGCACGAGAGACGAAAGTCGCCAGGTAAGCCCCGCGGAGGGAATCCTCGGTGGCAATCCGCCGCTCGTTCGCCCCCCGCTCGGCATCCGTCGAGAGCGCCTCCATCGTCCCCTCCGCCGGGGGGCGCAACTCGTGCAGCGAGGCGTAAACCGCCCCCTCCCCCTTGTCCAAAACCACCGTCAGCGAATCCGCGCGGGCGGACAATTGGCCGACCCCGTATCGCCCGCCGTCGCTCGCCCACACCATCAAATCGCCCTCCCCCAGCGTCAGCCGGCACTCCCCCCGCTCGTCGGCGCGCGGGGCGAGGACGGTATAAAACTCCCCGTAATTAAACACCTTGTACTCCACCAAAGCGCCCGCCGCCGGCCGCCCCCCGTCGTCCAGCACCCTCACCACCGTCCGCCTGGCGCGGGTATAATGGCCGGTGACATTCACCTTCGACCCCGCCGCGTCGACCAGCACCACCTCCTCGTCCGCCGCCTCGTACCTCCCGAAAACCTCCGCCTCCACGTACACGGCGCGCCGCACGGGCAGCGAAAACCAGGCGATATCCAGCCGCGGCTCCGGCTCGCAAGCCCCCAGGTATTTCCAGACGCCACCCGTCCACACCTCTATCCAGGCGTGATTATCATCGCAATGCGCCCAGCGGGGCGTGTAGATCTGCCTCGCCGGGATGCCGACGGAGCGCAAGGCCGCCAGCGTGAAAATGGACTCCTCGCCGCACCGCCCCCTGGCATTTTGGCGCGTCGCCAGGGGCGACATCGTGCGGGCGTTTGTCGGGTGATAGATCACCCGCTCGCGGCACCAGTGGTTGACCTCCAGCGCGGCCTCCTCGATGGTGGCGCAACGGGCAACGCGCTCGCGCAGGGCATCGTGAAAAACCTTTCGCGCCGAGTCGAGCGTCTCCTTCCCCCCTCGCGGCGGCAGCACGAAATGGCGGAAAATATCGTCGGGCACCGCTCTCGCCCAGGGCGTTTCCTCCCGCGCCCGGAAGGCCTCCCGCGTCTGCTCCAGGAAATAGGCGCCGTCCAGCGTCGCGACGTCCACCAGCGGCGAGTAGGCGTAGAGGAATTGCATCGCCTCGCGCTCGCGGGGGGTCATCGGCGCGTCGAAGATGGCGAACAGCGGGGCGGGGGAGGAGGCGAACAATGCTCGCCGGCTCTCGAAATCCTTTTCAACCGTCGCCCGGTAATCATTGTCGGGGATAAAATGGGTCTGGCACCCGGCCAGCGCCAACCCGATCCATATCGCGTGTTTCATAATCTTTGTTTTTAAGAATTTTCCACGTTTTAAGAATTTTCCACGCGAGGGTACAAAAAAATTCCCGAACTCACCGCCCCGAGACGGCGAAGATTGCTCCGCCGACGGGATATTTGGAAAAAACACCGCGGGGGTGCCCCCACGTTTTCGCTGGCGCGGGCTTGTAGGCCGTGCCCGTGACTTGAGACGTAGCACGCTACGTCTCTACTGATTCCCATAACCTGTAACCGTCCCGTGAATTGTAAGTACCTCTGTAGAGACGTAGCGTGCTACGTCTCCCGGAATGTCGCCAACATGCAACCGCACGCGCCAACGATGGTGTAGGGGCGCACCTTGTGTGCGCCCTTTCCCGCGTGTACATCCCCAACACGTCGAG
>JAIRXZ010000074.1 GCA_031267995.1 Odoribacteraceae bacterium
GCAAAGAGGAGGCGGTAGGGGATCATTTGAAGGGCGGCGATGACGGCGCCGGAGGGGTCGCGGCGGGCGATGGTGTTTCGCTCGCTGTATTTGCCGTTGAAGTAGAGGCTGATGAACTCCTCGGTGTCGCCAAAGCAGAGGCGCCAGAGGGCGATGACGCCGGGGCGCGCCGGGGGGGCGCCGGGGGGGTCAGGGGTGGTACTCGGCGACACCTTTTTCGAGGAGAAGGTAGGGGTGGTAGGAGCCTTTGGCTTGTCGCAGGCCGGGGATGCCGAGGTCTTCCTCCCTATTAATATAGGTGTAGTGTTCGGGGACGCGGCGGGCGAGTTCCTGGTTGATCATGTTGTAGGCCCCGCCGATGGAGGCGTCGGCTTTTTCGATGTGTATGCCGAAGGTGTCGGTGGTGACGGGGGCGCCGTAGGCGAAGGCGACGAGTTTGCCGTTGACGCGGATGGCGCCTCCGAGGAGCTGGAGTTCGGCGACGTGGTTGAGGGCGAGGGTCATGGCTTGTCGCTCGTTGCGGAGGCTTTCGGAGGGGGCGTCGCCGTGGCGGAGGCACCATTCTTCCTCGAGTTGGAGACATTCGGGCGCCAGCGACGGGGTGAGGGGAAGGTACTCGTGGGCGTAGGTGCGGAGGAATTTGTTGACGTGGTTGCGCTTGGCCTGGAGGTACTTGCCGCGGAGTTCGACGAGGTCGCGGCGGAGGTAGAGGTAGTCGAAATAGTCGCGGTTGGCGTGGTAGCGGAAGGCGCCGGGAAAGGCTTCGTCCAGCCAGGGGGCCAGGCGGGGGATGATGCCGAAGAGGCGCGTGGGGCGGTCGTGCTGCCGGTCCTCCTCGATGAGCAGTTGGAGGGCGCGCGTGCTGTCGTCGCCGCCCGGTGGGAGGATGTAGACGGTGCGGGTGCGCTCGAGGAGGAGGCGGAGGACGGGGGTGCCGCCGATGAAGGCGTAGCTGGCGTCCGTGAGGAACTGCCAGCTGTAGAGGTTGACGAACGAGAGGTTACAATCCCTGTTGTCCAGGGTGGGGAGGAGGGGGGCGAGCAGGTCGCGATCCTCGAGGTTGATTTTTTTGAACGTTATCATTTGTGTTTCTTCCATGTTTTCGGGTGTTGGCGGGGGGGGCCGGGGCGCCGGCGATCGCGAATATAGCATAAAGTTTTCACATCGCCGGGGGGCGGCGGTGGTCGCCGGTTGTTCTTGCCCGTTGTCGAGATTATTGTTACCTTGCGCCGTTTTTGAATAAAATCGTGTTACAATAAAAAAGAAACAACCATGTATCAAGGCATTAAAACAGTATCTTTCGCGGAGGCGGTGAAGGCCGTCAAGTCGGGCGACCGCGTTCACGTGCACAGCGTGGCGTGCGCGCCGAGTGGCCTCATCCAGGCTTTGTGCGACCGCGGCCGCGGCGGCGAGTTGAAGAACGTTAGCATCCAGCACCTGCACACGGAGGGGCCGGCGCCGTACGCGGGCGAGGCGTTCGAGGGGATTTTCCAGCTGGAGTCGTACTTCGTGGGGGGTAACGTGCGGCGCGACACGCAGGCGGGGTTCGCCGATTACGTGCCCGTGCACCTGGGGGAGACGCAGCGGCTGATCCGCTCCGGGGTGCACCCGATTGCCGTGGCGATGATCCAGGTGTGCCCGCCGGATAAGCACGGTTTTGTCTCCATGGGCACCTCCGTGGACGCGACGCTGGCGGCCGTCCAGAACGCCGGGACGGTGATCGCCGTCATCAATCCCAACGTGCCCCGCGCCTGGGGGGATGCCATGATCCGGCTCTCCGATATCGACATTTTTTGCGAGGATGATACCCCCCTCATCGAGGCGCACACGGCGCCGCTGAGCGAGGAGGACGCGCTGATTGGTAAGCATTGCGCCGCGCTCGTGGAGGACGGGGCGACCCTCCAGATGGGCATCGGCGCTATCCCCAACGCCGTCCTGGCGCAGCTGGGGAACCACAAGGATCTGGGCATACACACGGAGATGTTCGCCGACGGCGTGCTGCCGCTGTACGAGAAAGGGGTGATTAATAACCGCGCCAAGAAGCTGGACAGGGGGAAGATGGTGTCGACGTTCCTCATGGGATCCCGCGCCGTCTACGACTTTATCGACGACAACCCCGCCGTGGCCATGATGGACGTCGGGTACACGAACGATCCCTTCGTCATCGCCCGGCAGCCCAAGATGACGGCCATCAACTCGGCGCTGTCGGTGGACATCACGGGGCAGGTGAACGCCGACTCCATCGGCTGCAAGTTCTACAGCGGTTGCGGCGGCCAGCTGGACTTTATCCGCGGCGCGGCGGCCAGCGAGGGGGGAAAACCGATCATCGCCCTCCCCTCGTCCACCAACAAGGGGATGTCGAAGATCACTCCCGTGCTGCTCCCCGGCGCCGGCGTGGTGACGACGCGCTTCGACGTGCACTATGTCGTGACGGAGTTCGGCGCCGTCGACCTCTATGGCAAAACCCTCCAGCAACGCGCCCGCGCGATGATCTCTATCGCCCACCCGGCACACCGCGAGGAGCTGGACAAGGCCGCTTTCGAGCGCTTCGGCAGCCATTACCACTTCCTCACCAGGGGGTAAGGGATGGACTGGAACACCCTCCTCTCCGCCCGTCGGCAGCAACCGGGGAGCGCGCCCACGCTCTTCCGGTCGCACGACCGGTCGCAATTCCAGCGCGACTACGACCGCATGATCTTCTCCTCCCCTTTCCGCCGCCTGCAAAACAAGACGCAGGTGTTCCCGCTGCCCGGCAGCGTCTTCGTCCACAACCGGCTAACACATAGCCTGGAAGTGGCCAGCGTCGGGCGATCCCTCGGCGTGAAGATCGCGCAACTCGTCCGCGAGGCCGAGGCGATGGAAAACCCGGATATCCAGGAGGAAATCGGCACCATCGTCAGCACCGCCTGCCTCGCCCACGACCTCGGCAACCCGCCCTTCGGGCACTCCGGCGAGGAGGCCATCTCGGACTTCTTCCTCGAAGGCGAGGGGCAGTACCTCAAGAAGATGCTCACCGACGACGAGTGGGCGGACATCAGCCGGTTCGAGGGAAACGCCAACGCCTTCCGCCTCCTCACCCACACCTTCCACGGGCGGCGACCGGGGGGCTACTCGATGACCTTCGCCTCCCTCGCCTCCATCGTCAAGTACCCCCACGAGGCGCGCGCCGCCGGCAAGGAACGCAAGTACGGCTTCTTCCAAAGCGAAAAAGAGACCTTCCGCGAGGTCGCCGACACCCTCGGAATGACGCGCCTCTCGGACTCCCCCCTGCGCTACGCCCGCCACCCGCTGGTCTACCTCGTCGAGGCCGCCGACGACATCTGCTACCAGATCATGGACATCGAGGACTCCCACAAACTCAACATCCTCACCCACGACGAGGCCGTCAACGCCCTCACCAATTTCTACGACCGCGAGCGGGATACCGAAGAACTCAAAACCATCGCCCGCACCCGCAAAATCGTCACCGACGGCAACGAGTACATCGCCTTCCTCCGCGCCGGCATCATCAACAAACTCATCAACGCCTGCGCCGACGTCTTCCGCCAGCACTACGCCGACATCATGGCCGGCGCCTTCACCGGCAGCCTCGTCCAGCAACTGCCACCCGCGCTCAAAAGCGCCTACGAAGCCTGCACCGCCCTCGCCTACGGGCGCATATACCACGCCGCCGTCGTCACACAAATACAAATCGCCGGCTTCAAGATACTCGCCACCATACTCAAAGAGTACATCGACGCCATCCTCAAGCCGGGCACTTACTACGCCAGGAACATCCTCTCCATCATGCCGGGACAATACCGCGTCCGCCCGGAGGACTCCCTCTACACCAAGATACAAACCGTCACCGACTACGTCTCCGGGATGACCGACTCCTACGCCCTCAACCTCTACCGCAAAATCAAGGGGATCGACCTCCCCGACCTTACCTAATCCCGCCGCTCCAGCAACACGATATTCTCCACGTGATGCGTCTGCGGGAACATGTCCACCGGCTGCACCGCCGCCACGCGGTACCCCTCCAGCATCAACCCCACGTCCCGCGCCTGCGTCGCCGGGTTGCAGCTCACGTACACCACCCGCCGCGCCCCGGCACGCGCGATCGCCTCCACCACCGCCGGGTGCATCCCCGCCCGCGGCGGATCCGTGATCACCACGTCCGGCCGGCCATGCGCGTCCAGCAGCCCCCCCGACAACACCTCCTTCATGTCCCCGGCGATAAACGTCGCGTTGTCAACTCCGTTCATCCTCGCGTTCACCCGCGCGTCATCGATCGCCTCCTGCACGTACTCCACCCCCACCACGCGCCGCGCCCCGGCGGCCGCGAACAAGGCAATCGTCCCCGTCCCCGTGTACAGGTCGTACACCAGCTCCTTCCCCGTCAACCCCGCCATCTCTCTCGCCCGCCGGTACAACTCCCGCGCCTGCACCGGGTTCGTCTGGTAAAACGACTTCGGCCCCACGCGAAACCGTAACCCCTCCATCTCCTCGAAAATACACGGCTCCCCGGCAAACGTCACCATCTCCAGGTCGGAAACCGAATCGTTCCCCTTCTCGTTCACCGCGAACTGCAACGACGCGATCGACGGGAACTCCCTCCTGATCCCCTCCAGCACCGCCTCGCGCCCGCCGCGATCATCCTCCCCGAACACCACGATCACCATCACCTCCCCCGTCGTCGACGTGCGGACGATCAGCCCCCGCAGCAGCCCCCGTCGCTCCCTCGCGGAATAAAAACTCGCCCCCCGTTCCATCGCCAGCCGCCGCGTGAAATTGCGGATAGCGTTCGACGGCTCCCCCTGCAAGTGGCACCACTCCACGTCCACCACCTTGTCAAACAGCCCCGGCGCGTGAAACCCCAGCGCCGGCGACGGCCCCACGGCCACGCCGCTCTCCACCTCCTCGCGCGTCAGGAACCGCCGGTCGCTAAACGTGAACTCCAGCTTGTTGCGATACTCCCTCGTCCTCGCCGACCCTATGATCGGGTCTATCGCCGGCAACTCCGCGTGTCCCACCCGTCTCAGCGCGTCCTCCACCTCTTGTTGCTTGAACGCCAGCTGCGCCTCGTACGGCATATTTTGCCAGCAGCACCCCCCGCACGTCCCGAAATGCGCGCAAAACGGCGTCACCCTGCCCGGCGACAACACCCTCGTCCTCACCACGAACCCTTCCATGAATCGGCTCCTGCTCCGCGTCACCTGCACGTCCACCACGTCTCCCGGCACGGTACCCGGCACGAACACCACTTTCTCCCCGGTGTACCCGATCGCCTTCCCCCCGGCGGCCACTTTTACAATCTCGATCCCTTCCAGTAACGGTTTTTTCATGATTTTAAAATTAGTGTCGCGAATGTACGCGAAATACCGTGAAAGCCCCGGCGGCGACATCGCCATCGAGGACTTTATTTGCCGATGATAACGCTGTCGCGGGGGATAAAAGCGCCCCGAAAGAGAAAAAGAGAGCAAATACCCTCGAAGGAATCGGGAATTCCTTCGCGAGAATCGTCGATTCCTTCGCGACAATTCCCGATTCCTTCGCGAGAATCGTGAATTGTTTTGAAGCGTGTCGAAT
>JAIRXZ010000117.1 GCA_031267995.1 Odoribacteraceae bacterium
TGGTGATGTCATTCGTGCAAAAGAAAAACCACCGGAGGCCAGTGGTTATGTCATTCGTGCTAAAGAAAAACCACCGGGGGCCGGTGGTGATGTCATTCGCGCAAAAGAATAACCACCGGAAACCGGTGGTTATGTCGATCGTGGCGGAGGGAGGGGGATTCGAACCCCCGGTACAGTTATTCCCGTACGACAGTTTAGCAAACTGTTGGTTTCAGCCACTCACCCATCCCTCCTTGATCGGGCGGCGCGGGTGCCGCTCCTTCTCTTTCCTTACCTTGCCGGGGCGGCGCGGGTGCCGCTCTTTCTCTTTCCTTATCTCGCGGGGGCGACGCGGGTGCCGCTCCTTGTTGATCCTTGCCTCGCGGGGGCGGCGCGGGAGAGGTTCGGGATCCCGACTGCCCCTTGGCGCGCCGGCGTGCCGGCGTTGGAGCGGCAAAAGTAGCATTTTTTATTTTCACCGCAAGGGTTCGGGAGAAAAAATCTACCGTTTGTCGCCGCCGGGATCGCGTCCCAGCCGCTTCACCAGCTGGCGGTGGAAATCCCGCTCGGCGTCGAGCATCAGCCAGAGCTTGCGGGCGGAGATGGCGTCGGTGATCCTCCGGTAGTACTCCGCGCGGAGCTTGACGGCGGACTCTTCGGCCACCAACAGGGCGTCCAGGCGCTCGGCGGCCTGGCGTTCGGTGAGGTCGGCGGGGTTTTCGCGCGAGCGCCAGGTGGGTTCGACGGCGTTCTTGATCTTGGCTTGCATCTCGTTGTAGAGGGGCCAGAAGCGGGCGGCCTCGTCGGGGGTGAGGCTCATCTGCCGGGTGAAGAAGGCTACCTTCTGCACCTCGAATTCCCTCCAGCGGTCGTCCCCCGGCGGGGGATCACCAGGCCTGCCCTGGGCGACGAGGGCGAGGGGGGCGAGGAGGGTGGCGGCGAGGAGGAGTATTGTCTTCACGTGCCGGCGAGTATGATGTCGTTCGACAGGGTGGCGAGGTCGGCCTCGGTGGTGAGGTACTCGATGATCTCTTCTCGCGTGGGGTTGAAATCGTTGTCGAGCGATGGTTCGGGGGGTATCGTCGCGGGCGCGGTGATCCATCGCGCCACCAGGACGATGAGGGCGAGCGTTGCCGCCCAGCCGGCGACGGGGAGTGCAAGCCGCGCGCGACGACGCGGGCGGGGGGCTGCCACGGCGTGACGCGCCAGCCGCTCCTGCAGGGCGGGGAGGTAGCCGGGGGGGACGCCGAAGGGGTTTTTCTGTTCGTTCATGTCATCAAGATATTATGGTGTCCGAAAGTTTGAGGGTCTCCCCCACTTTTTTGGCGGCGGCGTGGTAGGTGGCCTTGAGGGTGCCGACGGTGACGCCGAGGATGGCGGCGATGTGCTCGTATTTCATGCCGTCGAAGTACTTCATGTTGAAGACGAGGCGCTGGCGTTCGGGGAGGGCGAGGATGGCTTTCTGGAGTTCGCGCTGGATGTCGTCGCCGCGGAAGTAGGGGTCGCTCTCCAGGCGTTCCTCGAGGAGGGTGGTGATTTCGCCGGCGTGGCCGCTGATGTCGCGGCGTCGTTCCTGGAGGAAGTTGAGCGCCTCGTTGGTGGCCACGCGGTACATCCAGGTGTAGAGGCGCGCTTCGTGGCGGAAGTCGGCAAGGCCGCGCCAGACGCGGATGAAGGTGTTTTGCAGGACGTCGTCGGCGTCCTGGTGGCCGATGACGATCTTGCGGACGTGCCAGTAGAGTCGCTCGCCGTAAGCGGCAACGAGGAGGCGGAAGGCTTTCTGCTCGTCGCCGCCGGGGCGGAGGAGGTGGAGGATGTGATGATCGTTGTCCATGTGTTGTTTGGCGTGCCGGTGGCGAGGGAGAGGGCGCTCGCCGGTGGCGTTTTGGTTCTTTTTTCCGGTAGCTATGACAATTTTTCAGGGGGAAGGTTTATCGAAGGGGGGCAATTTCGAGAAAATGGCGCGGCGACGGGCGAAGTAGTCCCAGAGGATGGCGCGGCGGTAGACGGTGTCGGGCAGGCGGGGGCGCGCTTCCTTGTCCGTGTCCGGTCGCGAGGCGCGGCAGGCGGCGTAGGCGCGGAGGAGCGAGCGGGCGTTGGCGACTTCGCCCTTGAGGAGGAAGATGCAGGCGGAGGCGGCGTCGACGATCGTTCGCTGGAGGAGGACGCGGCGACGGCTGCCGGCGGGGAGGTTCTTGCGGAGCATCCACAGGTTGTTGCGATAGTTGAGGAAGAGCTTGCGGGGGTGGTTTACCGGCAACGTGCCGCCGCCGAGGTGGTAGACGGTGGAGGCGGGTTCCACCATGATGGCGTGTCCGCGGTTGTGGAGGCGCCAGCAGAGGTCGATCTCCTCCATGTGGGCGAAGAAGGTTTCGTCCAGCCCGCCGGCCTCCAGGTAGAGGTGGCGGCGGATGCAGAGGGCGGCGCCGGTAGCCCAGAAGACGCGGGCGGGGGTGTCGTACTGCCCGGTGTCGCGCTCGACGGTGTCGAGGATGCGGCCGCGGCAGAAGGGGAAACCGAGGCGATCGATGTAACCGCCGCAGGCGCCGGCGTACTCGAAGGTGTCGCGGTGGCGCCAGGAGCGGATTTTGGGCTGGACGGCGGCGACGTCTCTCTCCCTGTCGAGGAGCGCGACGAGGGGTTCCAGCCACCCGGTGGTGACTTCCACGTCGCTGTTGAGGAGGACGATGTACTCGGCGTCCACCTGGTTGATCGCCCTGTTGTAGCCCCCGGCGAAGCCGTGGTTACGGTCGAGGAGCAGCCGCTCGACGTCGGGAAATCGGCGCTGGAGGAGGGACACGGAGCCGTCCGTCGAGTGGTTGTCGGCGACGATGACCCGCGCCAGGGCGGGATTGGTGTGCCGCGTGACGGAGGAGAGAAAGTCGGCGAGGAGCTGCTCGCCGTTCCAGTTTAAGATGATGACCGCGCATTTGGTTGTCATGGGTTCACTATATTAAGGTGTATCCGCGGGTCGCGTGTACTTCCACCGGCGGTGCGACCACAGCCAGTACTCCGGCTGGCGGCGGATAGCCTCCTCCAGGGCGCGGGTGTGGAGGCGCGTCAACTCGCCGGGCGCGAGGCGGGAGGGATGGTCGCACAGGAGGCGGAACTCTGCCTGGTAGTGTCCTCGCCGCGGCTTGCGGACGTCGATGAAGATGACGGGGATGTCGTACTTCGCGGCGATCTTTTCCGTGCCCTTGAAGACGGGGGTCTCCTGGTTGAGGAAGGTCGTCCAGAAATTTTGATTCGACTCCTTGGGCGCCTGGTCGGCGACGATGCCCATGATGAACGTCCGCCCCTCGTCGCGGAACCGCGGGGGCACGCGCGCCAGGTCGTTCCTCGGCACCGGCGTCATCCCGAAGCGCGAGCGGAGGCGGCGCGAGAGGTTGTCCATCACCCGGTCGTGCAGCGGCTTGTACAACGCCAGGAACGGGCACTCGCCCGCGTGCAAGCCGTAGAGCGATAACCACTCCCAGTTCCCGTAGTGCCCCATGACCGCGATGACGGGACGTCCCCCGGCGACAAATTCCAGCGGCAGCCCCGGGTTCGTGAACACGCACCGCAACTGCAGGACGCGCGCCGGGGCGTGCCACAGTTTGTAAAACTCCACGGAGACGTCCAGCAGGTGGTGGTAGAATTTCCGCTCGACGCGGCGGATTTCCGCCAGGTTTTTTTCCGGGAAGGCACGCCGCAGGTTGGCGCGCACGTCGCCCCGGCGGTAACGGAACACGTGGTACACGAAAAAATAACCCGCGTCCGAGCACGCGTACAGCAACCCGAACGGCAAGAAGCTAAAAGCCCACAAAAACGCGCGTAAAAGGTAAGAAAGCATCCGATCTATGGCTTGATTCAGGTTTCAAAGATAGCGGATAAATCGCTCGCCACGCCCCGGGCGCGACAAATTGTTTTGCCGAGGCGGCGGAGAGCCTGCTACTACGCCTTAGTTTTCAATAATTTGTAGAGGCGTTAAAATTCGCTATTTAAAATACGCGCACACCCGTTGCCAATCTCACAATTATTGTCTACTTTCGTTGGTCGAAAGATAAACATATCAGGCAGCCATGGACAAAGAGAATTTAACACCATCCGAGGAACCGGAAATCAACACGCCCGGCGAACCGGAAACTTCAACCGAAGAAACATCCACCGAGAGTTTCACGGAACAAAACGAGGTCGCGACCGTCGAGGACGAGCACGCGGAGGGGGCACCCGAACAAACGGGAGAGTGCCTCGCCGCCGAAGATGACGCGACAGGTCAGGATATTGTCACCGAACCCGACGCCGGGGAATCTGCCGGCAACGAGGAGGCTCCCGGTGTAGAGGAATCCGAGTCCACGGAAGAGGCCGGGACGCCCGTCGAAACCACCGAGGTTTTGGACGAAGGCGACGAGGCCCCGGTCGGTGCCGACGAGACTTTGGTTGGCGCCAACGAAGCTTTGGTTGGTGCCAACGAAACCCCGGTCGAAGCCGCCGAAGTTTCAGTCGAAGCCGCTGAAACCCCGGTCGAAACCGCCGAAGCTCCGGTAGAAACCGCTGAAACCCCGGTAGAAGCCGCTGAAGTCCAGGACGAACTCCCCTCCTCCCCTCCCCCCTCGTTGGACTTCACCCGTCTCAGCGCGGAGGAGATCATCACGCAGATGAAAACGTTGATCGAGAACTACCCCATCCACCAGCTCAGGATGCTTGACTCCCTCCCGGCGATATTTGAATCCCGCCTCCAAAGGGAGCGCGAAGTGTTGATCGCCGTCGGGGAACAGCAAGACCAGCCCGGCCTCCCGGACGACACCAAGGATCGATTCAACAGCATATACCGCCTCTACCGCGACAAGAGAGTCAGTCACAACAAAAAATCGGAGGAAGAAAAAGAGGAGCATCTCAAGGCAAAACTCCAGATCATCGAAGAGCTGAAGGAACTGGTGCAAAAAGAGGAATCCCTCCAGAAAACCTTCCTCGAATTTCGCTCCCTCCAGGAGCGTTGGCGCAACGCCGGCGCCGTGCCGCAGGCGCGCTTCAACGACATTCAGGAAACCTACCACCTGCACGTGGAAAACTTCTACAACCACGTCAAAATCAACCGCGAGTTGCGCGACCTTGACCTCAAGAAAAATCTCGACCTCAAAATCGCGCTTTGCGAACAAGCCGAAAAACTGATCGAGGACAACAACGTCGGCCATGCCTCCAAGCAACTCCAGCACCTCTACGCGCAATGGAGGGAGATCGGCCCCGTCCCCCGCGAGCAAAAAGACTCCATCTGGGAACGCTTCAGGGAGGCCAACGCCAAGGTCAACGAGGCCTACTGCCGATTCTTCGACAACCTCAGGGAGGAGCAGGAGAACAACATGAAGGTCAAGGACGACCTCTGCTGCCGGATGGAAGAGCTGGCCGCCCTCTCGCCCAACACCCTCGCCGAGTGGAACGGGATCACCCAGCAGATCCTCGACCTGCAAGAGGAGTGGAAACGCTCCGGCATTGCGCCGCTGCGCGAACGCAATAAAATATACAGGCGATTCCGCAACGCTTGCGACATCTTCTTCAACAACAAACGAGCCTTCTACAAAACCGTGCAGGCCGAACAAAGCGCCAACGTCGCCCTCAAAGTGGAACTCTGCGAAAAGGTGGAGGCCATCCAAAACGACACCGAATGGCGGGCAACCTCCGACAAAATCATTGCCTACCAGCGGGAATGGAAGACAATAGGCCCCGTCTCCAAAAAAGTCTCCGACAAACTGTGGACGAGATTCCGGACGGCCTGCGACGTCTTCTTCAACAACAAGGCAGCCCACACGAAGGGCGTCGGCACCGACCAGCAGCAGAACCTCGAGCTGAAAAAAGCCCTCATCGAGGAGCTGCGCGCCTACACCCTCTCCGACGATAACGACGAAAACATCCGCGCGCTCAAGGATTTCCAAACCCGCTGGATGGAAATTGGCTACGTCCCCATCAAGGAAAAAGCCGCCGTCCAAACCGAGTTCCGCACCCTCATCAACGAGACCTTCGACCGACTGGATATCCCCGAATTCGACCGCGACATCGAGCGATTCAGGTCGAAAATGGACACCTTCGACGGCAGGAACGACAGCAAGGACGTCAAAATTGTCCAGGAACGGGAAAAACTCGTCAGCAAAATCCGCCAGCTCGAATCCGACCTGCACGCCTGGGAAAACAACATCGGCTTCTTCTCCAAAACAAAATCGAGCGAGGAGCTGATCAACGAGTTCACCGCCAAAATCGCGGACGCCCGCCAAAAGCTCGCCCTGATGCAGGAAAAACTGAAAGTTATCGACAACATGATTTAACCGGCGAGCACCCGCGCCCCGACCGGCATCAAGAAAAGAGGCAGTCCCCGCGACCGCCTCTTTTTCTTTTACCCCTCCCGTTTGTCAAAGTAGCGTTATATTCGCGTACAAAAACAAGAAAAAGCGATGGCAAAACTCCTTTTATTCACGCAAACATACCCCTACGAGCGCGGCGACGTTTTCCTCGAAACGGAGATCAACTACCTCGCGCGGGCATTCGACGAGGTGCTCGTCCTCCCGTGGATTGGTCGGGGAGCGCCCACGCGCCAGCTGCCGGCCAACTGCCGGGCGCTCCCCCCGATGGTCGCGGACGCGGCGGAAATCGTGCGCGCGGGCATCTTCAGTCGCGCGCCGGTGTGGTACTTCGTCCGCCACCTCTTCGCGGAGCGGGCATACGCGTCGCCGCTTCGTCTCGCCAAATACCTTTCCGTCTCCGTTTTTTGCCGGGCGATCCTCTCCCGGCCGGCCTTCAAGCGGGTCAACAAAGAATTTCGAGAAGAGACCATCTACTTCTACTGGGGCATCGGGACGGCCTACCTCATGCCATTCATCCAAAACGCGCGCGCCAAAATCGTCCGCTTTCACGGCGCCGACCTCTACGCGGAGCGGCACCGCGGCCACTACATCCCCTTCCGCGGTGCGGTATACGCCGGCCTCACCCGCGCCGTTTACATCTCGCGCCAGGGCATGGAATACGCGGCGCGGCGCCACCCCGGCGCCAACCAAGTGGACGCGCGGGTGAGCTACCTGGGGACGGAAGACGGCGGAAACCCGCCAACAGCGCGGGTAGACGGGCGGATATACCTCCTCTCGTGCTCCAGCGTCATCCCGGTAAAGCGCGTCTTCCTGTTGCTGGAAGCGTTGCGACTGCTCGAAGACGCCATCGTGTGGACGCACCTGGGCGGCGGCAAGCAATGGCAACGGCTGGCGAGGGAGGCGCGGCGGCTGCCGGGAAACCTGGAAGTGCGATTAACAGGCGCCATAACGCGCGACGAGGTCATCGACTACTACCGCGCCCACCCCGTGGATCTTTTCCTGAACGCCAGCGCCAGCGAGGGGTTGCCGGTATCCATCATGGAGGCCATCTCCTTCGACATCCCGGTATTGGCAACGCGCGTGGGGGGCGTCGCCGAAATCGTCACGGAAGAAGTTGGCCGCCTCGTCGAGGCAGACATCACGGCAGAAGAATTGGCACAAAAAATAAGAGAAACAATCCGCGACAGAAAGAGCTTCCACCCGCGGCAACACTGGCAAAAACACTTCTCGGCAGCCGAAAACTACCCCCGCTTCGCGCGAGAAATCCTACCGGGAAAAAGCCTGAAATAAAACAAGCCCAGCCCGCCGACGTGAAAACGAATATCATACTTCCCCCTCACCCGCGCGGCAGCAGTCGCGGCGCGACGCCGGTAATCATCCGGGTGCTCCGTGAAATGGAGAAAACGGCGAAGCAAATCATCCGCGTCCCCGGAGCGATAAATCGTCGCCAGGGCGCCCTCCTCCGTCACCTCGCGCGCCACCTCCCAATCATTCACGAAAACGGGCAACCCCGCGGCAATCGCCTCCACCATGGCAATGCCGAACGAATCGTGCACCGTCGCGTAAACAAAAGCATCCAACCCGGCAAGAAACTCCGGCACATCCTCCCGCGCCCCTAAAAAGGAGACGTACTCCTCCAACCCATGCTCGCGACAAAAGCTAACGCAAGCCTCCCCCGCCGGCGTGTCACAGCGCCCCACGAAATCAAAATGAAACGCCACCCCCGCCCCCCGCAGCAAATCCAAAAAGCGGCAAACCATCAACTGATCGCGCCCCTCCTGGAAACTCCCCACCATCCCCAGCCGCCACGTGCCGTCAAACTCCCGCCCGCCGGCCGGCACCACCCTATCCATCCGCACGCCATTATAAAGAACCTGCTGCTTGTCGGGCGACAGGCGATACTTCCTCTCGTAATAACGCCGCAGCGCCCGGCTCACGAAAAAATTCATCCGCGTGTGGCGCAGCGCCCAGGCGGTAATCCTCGCCCCCTTCCGGCTCTGGTGAAAATCATACCCGTGCATCGACATCACCACGCGCACCCTCGTCGCCGCCGTCGCCACCAGCGCGTACGCGCCCTCCAGCGGGTGCTGCGCGTGCACCACCTCCACCCTCTCCCGCCGCAGCAAACGCCGCAAGCGCCACGCGAAAGCAACATCCAGCCCCCCCCGCGGCGTCACCTTAAACATCCTCGCGCCCGTCTCGCGGAACCGGGCAGAGATACTTCCCTCCTCCCGGTACAGCAGGATCATATCAAACGGCGCATCGTCCCCCATCATCAACACGTCCAGGAGGAGCGTCTCCATCCCCCCGCGTTCCAGGGCGCCCAGGAAAAACGCCACCTTAATCTTTTTCAAACCATTCATGCGTGCAACATATTTCACGCGAATATAGCGATTTCCACCCGACGCGCCGCCGTTCGCCTTTTTCTTCTAACTTCGCGATATGGAAAACAAACCACTGGCAGAACGCGTACGCCCCGAGACGCTGGACGACTACGTCGGCCAGCAACACCTCGTCGGCCCCGGCAAAGTGCTCCGCAAAATGATCGAATCGGGCGCCCTCTCCTCCTTCATCCTCTGGGGGCCGCCGGGAGTAGGCAAAACAACCCTCGCCATGATCCTCGCCAAACAACTCGACCGCCCCTTCCACGTCCTCAGCGCCGTCAACTCCGGCGTCAAAGAGGTCCGGGAAGTCATCCAAAAAGCCGAAGCAGGCCGCTTCTTCACCGCCCCCAACCCCGTCCTCTTCATCGACGAAATACACCGCTTCTCCAAATCGCAACAAGACTCCCTCCTCGCCGCCGTCGAAAAAGGAACCATCACACTCATCGGCGCCACCACCGAAAACCCCTCCTTCGAAGTCATCTCCCCCCTCCTCTCCCGCGCCCAGGTCTACGTCCTCCGGCCCCTCGAACCCGCCGACCTCGAACGCCTCGTCGACCTCGCCCTCGCCCGCGACCACTACCTTCGTCGCCTCGGAATCACCGTCACCGAAAAAGAAGCCCTCGTCGCCTACAGCGGCGGCGACGCCCGAAAACTCCTCAACATCCTCGAACTAACCGTCAACGGACTAAAACAGGGAGAAACCGTCATCGACAACAACATCGTCAAACGCGAAGTACACGAAAACCCCCTCCTCTACGACAAAGACGGCGAACAACACTACGACATCATCTCCGCCATGATCAAATCCACCCGCGGAGGCCACCCCGACGCCGCCATCTACTGGATGGCGCGCATGCTCGCCGGCGGCGAAGACCCCAAATTCATCGCCCGACGCCTCCTCGTCCTCGCCGCCGAAGACATCGGCCTCGCCAACCCGAACGCCCTCCTCATCGCCAACGCCTGCTTCGACACCGTCCACAAAATCGGCATGCCCGAAGCCCGCATCCCCCTCGCCGAATGTATCATCTACCTCGCCACCTCCCCCAAGAGCAACGCCGCCTACCTCGCCATCGACCAGGCGCTCCACC
>JAIRXZ010000060.1 GCA_031267995.1 Odoribacteraceae bacterium
ACCCAACTCTCCACCCGCCCCCCCGTCCCCCCTATGCTCCGCTGCAAACTCGACATCGCCGACGCCCTCGCCCGCCAGCAGCACCGCCAGGCAATCACCGCCTTCGCCGACAACATCAACCTATTCACCATCCTGGACTTCGACCTCATCATGGGCATCTTCAACCACTTCAACCGCCAGGATCAAGCCCTAATGCGCCACGTGGCCGACATCCCCCTCCAAACCATCACCAACCCCGAATTCAAACTCGCCATGCAAAGATACATCGCCTACCTCACCGCCAACTGACCACGCCCCACCCCCCGCGCGGGATTATTCGTGTTCCGTGCTGAACGAGGAGCATGCAGCGTCCCGGCGTGTGGCCGTAGGCGGCGAACGGGCATAAAAAAAGAGACCACCTTGGCCGGGTGGCCTCTCACAGACACGTATGAAAAAAACAACTTTCCCTATATGCGCGTGACAGGCGGGAAAGTTCCCCTGGAGGGACGATAATTTTCGCGGGGGCAGACGCGGGGGAGGATGTCCCGCGAAGCCGAGGGAATCTCCCGCGATAGGGCACCCTATAATAAGGAGCGCGCACGCGCGAGGGAGTGTCGCCCGTGCCCCTTCTCCCCGCGCATCTTCCCCGGAAAAAAAGAATCGCGTGCCGCCTGAAAATTTTTTTCTTCCCGTTTGGAACGTGCCGGGAAAAAACTATATTCGCGGGAGTTTCGATATAAACAATTATTCACACTACTAAATTTGAAAGTATGTTTAAACAACACCCGAAAGGTTTACTCGTGCTTGCCCTAACGAACATGGGCGAGCGGTTTGGCTACTACACCATGTTGGCGATCCTCGCGCTATACATGCAAGCCAAATTTGGACTATCATCATCGCAGACCAGTTTTATTTACGGTACCTTCCTGGCGCTGGTCTACTTCCTCCCGCTCATCGGCGGGTTCATTGGCGACAAGGTGCTCGGTTACGGGAGGACAATTCTCCTGGGCGTCGTCGTCATGTTCGCCGGCTACCTGCTGCTGGCCGTGCCCAGCGACGCCAATCTCACGGGCAAGATCATGATGTTTGGCGCCCTCTCCCTCATCTCCGTGGGGACGGGTTTTTTCAAGGGCAACCTGCAGACGCTGGTCGGGAATCTCTATGATTCGGGACAGTACCCGGGGAAACGCGACGTCGCTTTTTCCATTTTTTACATGTTTATCAACATCGGGGCGTTTTTCGCGCCGAGCGCGGCCAACGCCATCAACAACGCGTTCCTGACCAGGGAAAATTTCACGTATGACGCCAGTGTTCCCAAGAACTTCGTCGCCCTCAACGACAAGGTGGTGGACGAGTCGACTTACGTGATGAAGGCGTTAGAGGGAAAAGTTTTTGACAACAAGGATCCCGAGGAAAACGAAAAAGCCAGGAAAAAGATCATCAAGAGCGCCAAAAAGCGCGACGGAGTGATCTTCGCCAGCGACCGCGACGAAGCCCTCTTCCGCCTGAAAGCCTCCGGTTTGAACCAGCTGACGCTCTCCGGGAAGATTACCGACCCCGCCGCGCAACTCTCGACGGCCGATTACGAGCTGCTCGACAGCCGCATGCCGGAGGATCAGCCCACCATCGCCGCCATCAAGGCGCGCGTGAAGGAAGTCAGCATCACCGACCCCTCCATGCACGGGAGCATCGGGGATCCGGACGCGTTCCCCACCAACTTCGGGGGACAGTACGTGAATAATGCCCTCAGCAAGTCGTACAACGTTGCTTTCGGCGTTGCTTGCATTAGTTTGATCGTGTCGGTACTGATCTTCCTCATGTTCAAGGGTACGTGGAAGGCGGCCGACAAAACGCACAAGCAACAGCTGAAGGAGGCCACCGCCGTGATACTCTCCAAGCAACAGGTGCGCGAGCGGGTGATCGCCTTGCTGCTCGTCTTCTTCGTCGTGATATTCTTTTGGATGTCGTTCCACCAGAACGGCCTTTGCATGACCTTCTTCGCCCGCGACTACACCGTCAGCAAGATCAGCGCCGTGCAAAACATGGCCTTCTCCCTGATGGGCCTTCTTCCCCTGACAGCCATCCTCTACGGTGTTTACCTGGGCACGATGGGAATCCTGGGCGGCAAACGCAACCCGCTGGCCGGCGGCATCATATCGCTCGTCGGGCTGGGCGGGCTGGCGGCCTACTACTTCGTCGATGTTCAAAGCTCCGGCCCCGTCGTCATCACGCCGCAGATATTCCAGCAATTCAACCCGCTCTTCATCGTCATCCTCACGCCGGTAGCGGTAGCCCTCTTCGCCCTCCTCGGCAGGCGCAAGAAAGAACCCACGCCGCCGCGGAAAATCGGGTACGGGATGCTCATCGCCGCCGCCGGCTTCGTGCTGCTGCTGTTCGCTTCCATCGGGCAGCCCACCCCGGCCGAGATCGACGGGACTATCTCCGACAAACTCGTCTCCCCCAACTGGCTCATCAGCACCTACCTCGTGCTCACGCTGGCCGAACTATTCCTCAGCCCGATGGGGCTATCCTTCGTCGCCAAGGTATCGCCCCCGCAATACAAGGGTATGATGCAGGGAGGATGGCTGGCCGCCACCGCCGTGGGCAACCTGCTGGTGGGCATCATGGGATCCTTCTGGGACAAGCTGCCACTGTACGCCTTCTGGGGCGTGCTGATCATCTGCTGCTTGCTCTCCGCCCTGTTCATCTTCTCCATCATCAAGCGGTTGGATAAAGTAACCGCCTGACCGGTATGAGCAACACCTCCTACCTGTTCCTGGCTGACGGCTTCGAGGAGATCGAGGCCGTCACCACCGCGGACGTCCTCCGCCGGGCGGGGATACCCCTGCAAACCGTTGCCGTAGGCGTCGCGGGCCTCGCCGTCACCGGCGCGCACGGCATCACCATCACCGCCGACGTTGCCATGAACGACATCGCCGATCGTCCCGCCGCCCTCCTCATCCTCCCCGGTGGCATGCCCGGCGCCGAAAACCTGGCGGCCAACCCCGCCCTCCTCGCCCGCGTGCAGCGGCAACTGGACGACAACCTGCCACTGGCCGCCATCTGCGCCGCCCCCGCCGTGGTACTCGGCAAAGTGCGGACGACGCGCCCACGCGTGCTCACCTGCTACCCCGGCTACGAGCACCTGCTGGCGCACCACCACGTGCGCCCCGACGGCCTCGTGATTGACGATAACCTGGTCACCGCCAAAGGCCCCTCCTTCACCATCTCGTTTGCCCTGGAGCTTATCGCCGGGGAGCGTGGATACGCGGCCGCTCGCGCCGTCAACGCCGGCCTCCTCCTGAACATCAACTGACCGGCCAACACCCACCACGCCAAACGCCCGCGTGCCTCCCCGACGGGGAAGCCGCGGGCGTTCGCTTCTTCCCGTCGCTCGTTTCTCCCTTTCGCCAAAACATTTCTCCCTCCCGCCAAAACATCTCCCCCCATCGCGAAAAAAAATCCCCCGGTCGATGCAATATTTCCCCCCTCCGCACGTCTTCAGGAAAAGAGGCGGGAAGTTCCCGTCGCGTAAACAAAACAAAATGCGGATATTCAAACGAACGGCAACGCGGGACGCCACCCCCTCGACACGCGCCGGAGAACAACGGGGCTACCGTTGGCGGGTGGCGCTGGTCATCACCGCGGCCTCGGTCATCGTGTGCTCGTTCCTCCTGCTATCGCGAGGACTCTTGGAATTATTCACCCTTTAAACCCAACACCCATGAAACACTTCTACACGCACGGGCGCCTGTTCGCCTGCTTCATCATCCTCCTGTCGGCAGCCTCCGCCGCCGTCATGCTACTATGGAACGCCCTGGTACCGGGCATCTTCGGCCTGCCCACCGTCACCTACCTCCAGGCGCTGGGACTGCTCGTGCTCACTCGCCTCCTCGTTGGCGGCATCCACCACGGCCACCCCCGCGGCCGCGAAATACTCCGCGACAGGTGGCGGGGAATGTCGGAAGAAGAACGCCGCGACCTCATCTGCCGCCACATGCACCACCCCGGCAACACACCCGCGGACGCCCCCGGCGACCATGACTGACGACACCCGTCGCCCGGCCTCCCGGCGCGTCACCGAAATATACCGCCAGCACCGCCCCTGGCTCGAGCGATTCATCTCCCGACGCGTCAAACTCCAAGAAGAAGTAGAAGACATCCTCCAGGACGTCTTCTACCACCTCGCCCGCCTCGACCCCATGGAATACCCCATCGAAAACGTACCCGCCTGGCTCCGCGCCGTCACCCGCAACCGCCTCGTCGACAGCGACCGGAAACACCGCGAAACCCGCCTCCCCGCCACCCGGCAAGACGGCGAATGGATCGAAGAAATCACCACCATCCTCGCCGCCAGCGACACCGAAACACCCCTCGCCCGCCTCCTCCGCGCCCTCTTCTGGGAAGAACTCCACCGCGCCCTCGCCGAACTACCCCCCGAACAGCGCGCCATCTTCGAACTAACGGAAATCGAAAACATCCCCTTCAAACAAATCGCCGACACCACGGGCATCCCCACCGGCACCCTCCTCGCCCGCAAGCACCGCGCCGTCCTCCACCTCCGCGAACGCCTCGAACGCCTCTACCGCGAGATGCTGGAACCGTGACCCGCCGTCGCCCCACCGTTTTTTTTCCCCATCGCCGCCCGCGCCCCCTTCTCCCCGCCGATAAATTCGTATATTCGCGAACACACGATATTCACTAAAACTAATTAACATGAAACAAATGCTACTCCTCGTCGCCCTCCTCGGCCTGGCCATCACCGCGCCGGCACAAGACATCAAGCTCGATCCCCCCACCCGCTCCGGCGGCAAACCCCTGATGGAAACCCTCAACGAACGCCGCTCCGAACGCGCCTTCGTCCAGAAAGAGATGCCCCTCCAAACACTCTCCGACCTCCTCTGGGCAGCCAACGGCTTCAACCGCCCCGACAAGCGCACCGCCCCCACCGCCGTCAACAAGCAAGAACTTGAACTCTACGTCATCATCGGCGCCAAAGCCTACCACCACGACGCCCGCGCCAACACCCTCCACCTCGTCGCCGAAGGCGACTTCACCACCGCCATCGGGCAACCCAACATCACGGAAAAAGCCGCCGTCAACATCGTCATCGTCGGCGACGGCGCCAAAACCACCCCCAAGTACCTCTACCTCGACGCCGGCTACATCTCCCAGAACATCTACCTCTACGCCGCCTCCGCCGGCCTCGGCACCGTCGCGCGAGCATCATACCGGGGGCCGGAACTATACAAAGCCCTCAAGCTGACGGAAAAACAAGAAGTCATCCTCGTCCACCCCGTCGGCTTCCTTAAATAACGCGACACGCCCCGGGACACCACCCCGGGGCGTCCTCGTCCCCCCCGGCACCATGAAAAAAATCGAGAAAACCAACGCCGCCCGCCTCCTCGACCGGCTCGACATCCCCTACACCCTCCACCCCTACCCCGTCGACGAACAAAACCTCGACGCCCGAACCGTCGCCCTCCACCTCGGCGAGGACATCCGCCGCGTCTTCAAAACCCTCGTCCTCCGCGGCGACCGCGCCGGCCTCCTCGCCTTCCTCCTCCCCGGCGACCTGGAACTCGACCTCAAAACCGCCGCCCGCCTCTCCGCCAACAAACGCGTCGACATGCTGCCCGTCAAGGAACTACTCCCCGCCACCGGCTACATCCGCGGCGGCTGCTCCCCCCTCGCCATGAAACGCCCCCTCCCCACCTGGATCCACCACGCGTGCCAACAATTCGACACCATATTCGTCAGCGCCGGCATCCGGGGACTACAAATACGCCTCGCCCCCGCCGACCTCCTCCGCGCCACCCGGGCAACCATCGCCGACTTAACCCCAAACACCACGGAAACATGAA